>JAQBWG010000068.1 GCA_027625225.1 Chloroflexota bacterium
CGTAGACGAACTGACAAGCATCGAAATGGAGCCGTCCGATAAAAAAGAAAGCGAAGACGCCCTCGAACAGTGCCTCTGGCGCCTCGAAGTCAAACACTGGCAGGAACTGCAAGACGGCCTCCTCGCCGACCTCAGCGAGTCCGAATCCCCCGCCAAAGAACTCGAAGCCGCCATCACCCCGGTCAACTCCCGCCTCAAAGAACTCTTCGCCCAACGCACCTGACCCCCCAACAACCAAACCTTGCCCACCGGAACCCGTCTAAACCAGCAACAAACCCCTGGGCCACCGCCCCCCGATTCCGGACACCCGCACATATCCTTCTAGCGCGTGAAGAACTGACCCCAGCCGGGGGTCAGAGGGATGGTCGAAAAGCCCATCCGGCCCAGCTTTACAAACTGACAACCACTCCCTCGGCAAAATCTAAAGAACCGTAAATTGATAGGATGCATGCGGCATCCTCCTATCATCTTCTTGACAACATATGGCACAATCAACGACATCCAACCGGCAACATAGGGAAACCGTCCTCGATAGCTGAAGAATGTGCCGGGGCATCATCATTCGTAGCTAAAACGGCAAAATCAGGACATCATTTAAAAAACCGAAGGACAGAAAAATATGGGCTTCTCCAACAACAACATGGACAACGACGACGGCAACAACGAAGACATCATCTCCGGTCTCGTTGAAAAAGCCACCGCAGCCAGCGACCTCATAGGCATCGGCCTCCCGGGTCAGCGCGACAACGTCGTGGACGACACCAACAACCCCGACGAAGCCGTTGATAACGAGAAAAACGACGCCGAGCCCAGCCAGGAAATGCTCGACGAAGAAGCTGAAGAAGCCAAAGAAGAAGAATCCATCTGGGAAAAAGAACTCGAAAGCACCGAAATCATCGACGACCCCGTCCGCATGTACCTCCGGGAGATCGGACGCGTCAGTCTGCTTAAAGCGCATGACGAACGCATTCTCGCCCGAAGCATGGAGTGCTACAAACACATCGACGTGGTCGAAAAAGCCCTCACCTCCGCCGAAGGCCGCGGCCCCCGCGCCTGGCAGGTCGTCTCCCATTTGCTCATGGCCATCTGCGAAGACGAGCCCCTGGTCAGCGCGCTCGGCCGTTTCCTCGGCCACAAGGGCGGCGTGACCATCGCCGAGCTTCGCTTCCACCCCAAGTTGCGCGACGTTCTCGACGGCGAACTGCCGGAAGACATGCAACTCTTCATCGGCGAGGCGCTGGACATCGAACCGGACCAGGCCAAGCAACGCTTGCTACTCCTGTCGCTGAACAGCCGCTTGCTTCCTAAAGAGGCTCTGGAAGTGGTGGATATCCACGCCCCGCTTACCGACGTTAAGGCAGATTTCGAATCTACCGGTTTTTCGAAACGGCTGGACACCTATGAATTGGTCTTTCAGACCTATCTGAACAAAATCATGGACGAGGGCGTCCGCGCCCAGCGCCACCTTGCCGAAGCCAATCTGAGACTGGTGGTCAGCGTGGCCAAGAAGTACATCGGCCGGGGCATGTCCCTGCTCGACCTGATTCAGGAGGGCAACATCGGGCTTATCCGCGCGGTGGAGAAGTTCGACTACCGCAAGGGCTACAAGTTCTCCACCTACGCGACGTGGTGGATACGCCAGGCCATCACCCGCGCTATCGCCGACCAGGCGCGCACCATCCGCATCCCCGTCCACATGGTTGAAACCATCAACAAGCTGCTCAGGGTCAGCCGCCGTCTGGTACAGGAGTACGGTCGCGAGCCGACCAGTGAGGAAATCGGCGCGGGCATGGAGGTGCAGTCCGACAAGGTTCGCGAGATTTTGAAGATTTCCCAGGAGCCCGTTTCCCTGGAAACGCCTATTGGTGAGGAAGAGGACAGCCACCTGGGCGATTTCATCGAAGACCGCAGTACGCTGGCCCCGGCGGAGGCGGCGTCGTACCAGCTTTTGAGAGAACAGGTTGACGACGTGCTGTTCACGCTCAGCGAGCGCGAGGCAAAGGTTCTTCAACTACGATTCGGACTGGAGGACGGCCGGGCCCGGACGCTGGAAGAGGTGGGGCGCGACTTCGGCGTTACCCGCGAGCGCATCCGGCAGATTGAGGCAAAGGCGCTGCGCAAGCTGCGGCATCCGTCGCGATCGAAGAAGCTCCGCGACTTCCTGGAGTAGTCTTTCAAACATAGGCTTAGACGTAAGGGCGCAGAATACTGCGCCCTTACTGTTTTCTCGGTAAGATGGATTGGAAAGATATGAGGTTAGTGCCGAATTGGTAGATACGAAAGAGCCCGGACAGAAAAAGAAGCCCTCTGCGGCTACGAAGACGCGGTCGAAGGTGGCGGTGGTGCTCACCAAGCCGGAGTCGGTGCTGGAGGACGTGGGAACGGCGATGCGGCTGGCGGAGTACGAACAGCATCTTCCCAAGGACGCGGCCACGCTTCTGAAGATAAACATCTCCTGGCAGCACTACTATCCTGCCTGCTCCACGACGCCGTGGCAGCTCGAAGGCGTCATCAAGACGCTCCAGGCGGACAAATACGAGAACTTGATTCCCGCACATAACGGGACAGTGGTGGTAGACCCGTTCGAGGGGTCGCGGAACAACAAGCACAAGAACGTGGAGCAGAAGTACGGCATGGAGGCCGTGTATCTGGACGTACCACCGGTGAAGTGGACACAGTACCGCCCCAAGTCGAAGATGCTGGTTCTCAACGATGTGTACCCGGAGGGTATCTATATACCCGATGTAATGTTCGGCAAGAACATCGTCCACCTGCCCACGGCGAAGACACACGTGTTCACCACGATGACGGGCGCGATGAAGAACGCGTTCGGCGGTCTTCTCCACCGGAACCGGCACTGGACGCACTCGGTCATCCACGAGACGCTGGTTGACCTGCTGGCGATTCAGAAGGAGATCCATCCAGGGATTTTCGCGGTGACGGACGGGACGTTCGCGGGCGACGGGCCGGGGCCGCGGGCGATGCGCTGGCACATCAAGAACGTGCTTATCGCCGGTGCGGACCAGGTGGCGGTGGACGCGGTGGTGGCGAAGATGATGGGGTACGACCCTATGTCACTGAAGTTCATCCGGCTGGCGCACGAGTCCGGCCTTGGGTGCGGGGACATGAGTGAGATAGACGTGGTGGGGGAGGACATTTCGGGGGTCAACTGGAAGTTCAGCAGCGGGGAGAACACGTTTGCCAGCAAGGGGCAGAAGCTCATTTACTGGGGGCCGTTGAAGCCTCTGGAAAATTTCTTGCTACGATCGCCCATCGCGCCGTGGTCGTTCGCGGCGTCGAACCTGTACCACAACGGCTACTGGCTGCGGTTCATCGGCAACAAACGGGTGAAGGCCGCGATGAAGACGGAGTGGGGCAAGCTCTTCGAGAGTTACTAGGCTATCCGATTATTCAAATCTAAAGCTGTCGAGAATCGCGAGGATGGCTTCGAGATTGTCCGCTTTTTCGCTCTGGCAAACGAGTATCGACACATCAACAGTGGCGCTACCGTTAAGTCCAATCAGGTCGGTGCCGGAGGTGGTCGCAGAATTGGCCTCATAGCTCACCCTGAGACGTGTAATCAACTACCCTTGCGGCTGTTGAGATACGCCTGGATGGCTTGGCTGACGAGTTCCGAGCGTTCGGGCTTTTTGCCTGTAGTACGGAACTCTTCGCTTTGCATCTGGTCAATGGCGAGAACGTCGTCCGGTTCGAGGTAGAAGGTGGCTTTGATGCGTTGGCGTTTGGGCGCTCTGTCACGCTGCGACGAGGCCGGGTCTATCTCCGGAATGCCTTCGCTGGTTCGACGAAACAGGCTGTGGCGGGGGCGCATGGTTTTATCTTTAGAATCGCTCATTTCAAAGGCTCCTTCGCGATTTCTCGCGCTATTTCCCGATAGGCTTCGACGGAGGGAAGGCTGGGGGCATGCTCAAGGGCCGTTTTCCCCAGCGAGGCGGCTTCACGGAAGCGGACGGTTTCTTTAACTATGCTGTCGAATACGCGGACCCGACCTTCGAGTTCCCGCCTAGTGTGATTTAGCACTTCGCGGGCGTTGACTGTGCGCGTTCCTCGGGTGGGAATCACGCCGAGAACCTTGAGGTTTGGGTTGAGCTCGGAGCGCATCTCTTCGACGGACTGGAGAAGCAGGTCAACGCCGAGCATGGAATAGAAGTCGGTGGTCATGGGGATGAGGACTTCGTCAGCTGCGGAAAGCGCGTTGACGGTGAGGATGCCGAGGCTGGGAGGGCAGTCTATAAGGGCGAAGTCGTAGCGGTCTTCGACGGTTTTCATCGCCGTTTTGAGCTTGTCTTCGCGGCGTGCCTTGAGGAACAGCTTCACTTCGACGGTGGAGAGGCGGATGTTGCTGGGAGCGAGGTCGAGGTTGGGACGGACGTTCACGATGATTTCAGAGAGTGTGGCACGTCCGTCGAGCACGGCGGAGATTTCGTTTTCGAGGTCTCCGGCAATCAGGCCGAGACCCTCGGCGAGGTGGCCCTGAGGATCCATATCCACAAGCAGAACGCGTTTGCCCAATTCGGCCAGTGCGTGGCCGACATTGATGGTGGTGGTGGTCTTGGCCACTCCGCCTTTTTGGTTGGCTATCGCGATTTTACGCATGAATCACCGCACCATTCTGTTCTTGTGAACGCCTTGATACGCGCAAGGATAGGACTTGAGCAGTCCAGATGTCAAGATGTTTGGATTCCTCAGCGTCCAGATGTTTTCAGTTCAATGCATGTCGCCGGAACCTTTTTGGCGGTCTCTCCATCTAAATGTAGTGTAGGAGCTATGCATATGATTGAACTAAACAGGAGTCTTCCACACGACGTTGACGTTACGCCGTTTGAGGAGGCCTTCGAATCCGAGGTTTCACCGAAGGAGTTCGTGCCAAGCGTCGCGAGGCCGATTTCCGTTCGCGAAGGAGGCGGTGCACAGCCAGAGGCAACGGCAATCGCGCTGCCTTCGGGCGAGCCGGTGTTCTTCTACGACGGGGAGTTCCGTACGATGGCCGAGGTACAACGGCGGGCGGCGCTGAATCAGGCAATCGCTACTCTGCTGCGACTCGAGCGAGCGGCGTAGGGTAGGTTTAGTAATCCCTGATGTAGGTGGTGCCGATGGACTCGGTGCGCCAGAAGGGGCTGCTTAAGCTGGAGAAGTCGTCGTCCATGCTCGCGAGCATGGTTCGATAGGCAAGGTCGAGGTCCCGCATGATTTGTTGGGCGCGCTGCTGTTGCGTGGGGGACATGGTCCGGACGATTTCGGTGCGGCGAGAGATGACGATATCGCCGTTCTGTTGGATGGTGATTCGTAGAGTAATCAGTTGCTGGTTTTCCCGTATGCGCTGCGGCGCTCTGGGCATTTCGATGGAGTTCACGGAAACGACGACACCGGCCTGCCGGGCAGACTCGGCGAGATGGTAGCGAACCCGCGCCAGCATGCGCTCCGCCTCTACGAACCGACCGCTTTCCATGAGCACTTGCATTTCGTTGCCACGCTCCCCGGCAAGGCGGGCGTGCATCTGTGCGCGATCGGCGTCGGACTTGGGGAACCACAGCAGCACTTTTTCCTTGGTGGTCTTTATCCAGTAGGCTTCGTCTCCGGGAACGGTATCGGACGACTGGACGGCGGCGATGCTGGTAAGGCCGACGAGCAAGAACATGGCTGCGAGGCCGATGCCGACGGGCTTGGCGGCTCGAGAACGCCAGATGTTTATGCGGCTCGGCCTGGGTTTTTCGGCGGTCGCGCTCTCGGTGATGGCCTGGTTTAGCCGGTAGAGGCCGCGGGACTTGGCGGAGGTGTTGACGGCGATGCTTTCGGCAGCGTTGAGGGCACGCCACGCGCTTTCGAGCAGCGGCAGGAGTTCCTCCCGATGCTGCGGGTAGGCAGCGAGGCACTCTTCGACGCTCTCGCCGGAGACGAGGCGTTCGATGCAGTCGTCCAGAATCTGTTGCAGTTCCTGGCTCATATGCTCCTGATGTACCTCAGTTCGGTACTACCATGCTGCGTACTGCTCTACCGGCCGTGCGGCCGCGGTAAGTATGCGGCGCAGCTTGTTGATGCCCGCGTGCTGAAGAGCTTTGACGGCGTTTTCTTTTTTGCCCATGGCGCGCGCGGTCTCCTGCACGGAAAGGCCTCCGGCAAAACGGAGGGTGATGGCCTCACGCTGGAGGTCTGTCAACCCCTCCATAGCCTGGTTGACATGTACCATAGCCAATCCGACGTCGAGGCGTTCGTCGAGGCCCTGATGCGACTTATCGGCGATCTGGGCCGCGGAGTCCAGGGGAGTAAGGCGTTCTCGCGAACGCTTGCGGTGGTGGTCTATAACAAGGTTGTGCGCAATGCGGAAGAGCCAGGCAGCAAAGGGCACACCCTGGTGCTTGTAGGTGTGAATGGCCTCCAGCATACGCAGAAAGACGCCCTCGGCGAGGTCTTCAGCCTCGGACGAGTTGCTCGTTTTGAACATCACGTAGCGGTAAATCCGGTCGTAGAAGTGGTCGTAGAGAGACGCAAACGCCACCCGATCTCCCGATTGGGCCTGGATTACCAGCTCGTTTATCTGGGCAAGCTTCTCTTCACTGTCTTTGGTAATCATATGTTCCGCCTTTCACCCTGTTAGCAGGGCGACGCCCCGGAGCGAGGCGCCGAAGACACTGTCGCACTATAAATAACGTACAAACCAAATATTTAGTTTCTATGAAGATTGTTAACAGGGATTACTTTTTGCTTTTAACGCGTCTATCATGGGGTATTCCGATTTTTGCTGTGCTAGACTTAGGACTGTTCAAAAGCAGGTCAGAGCAGTGACAACACAACAACAAGCGGCAACACAAGCAATGCCTTTCTACGTCCGCCCGATGCGCGAGGACGATATCCACCGGTGTGCAAAAGTCGAGCAAGAGGCTTTTCCTACACTGTTCCCTCCGACTTCTTTCCGCCGCGAACTTAGCAATCCGCTAGCCGTGTACCTGGTCGCGTGCAAGACGGCCCCAGCAGTTACAGAAGCGCAAGTTCAGGAGCAGTCCGAGGGTGGTTCCGGCTCGGCAAGAACCGGGTTCCTTAGCCGTTTGCAGCTTTTCGCTCCCTGGAGCAGCCGAACGCGAGGCGCGCTATCCGACGACTCTCCGATAGGCTTCGTCGGCATGTGGTACATGGCCGGTGAGGGGCACATCGTTTCCATTTGTGTGAGTTCGGAATATCGCAGCAAGGGAGTGGGCGAACTGCTATTGCTAGCCGGTATCGAAGACGCTTCGACGCGCGACGCCAAGATGGTGACACTAGAGGTCCGTGCGTCCAATTTCGTTGCCCAGAACTTGTACAAAAAGTACGGGTTTACGGAACGCGGTGTCCGAAAAGGGTACTATTCGGACGACCACGAAGATGCCATTATCATGACCACGGAGCCCATTGTGTCGCCGAGTTTCCGAGAACGGTTCGTCGAATTAGTGCGGAACCACGAGGCGGTTTGGGGACAGACGAAACGCTCGCTGATTTAGTTCCGTTTCAACTCCTCCGTTGAAACTATTTGGGGGACATGGAATCCAAGAATTAAAACTTCCTCACCTCCACTGACTTTTTCGGATGAGGTGTTATGTGTCTTCACGTCTTATCGCGCCCGGCGTCGCCTTAGTGGTGGTGCTGTGGTTGGCTTTCCCCAGGTTGAGCAATCTGCCCGTGAGCATCGTCCGTCCCGGCTGAGACCGGCTCGGCATCTACGAGGCTTTGGGGCCAGCTGTCGAGGAGATGCGACGGGAAGGTATAGTCCATGCTAAATACTACCTGTGAATCATTCGGCCATCTTTGTCCGGCGTTATGAGTGTAGACAGGCAGTTTCCCTGGAAGTCTGCGAGCACGAATGGATAAGACCCGAAGGACGTGGCTTTCCCGCGAGACCACGGAGAAAGCGTGGTGAGTAGTTGCCGTTCTCCCTGAAAGTTTATCCAATTCACCTGTATCGCACTGCCGGTCGCATTCAAGAATTCGACGATTGCCGACGAACCCTGTTCGACCGAACGAGCGGTTGCTTCAAGGTCACAGCTTAACGGCTTAATAGCTTCGGGCGGTTCTGCAGGCCAGTCAACCGGGAGAACGGCACCGGGGAGTGCAGGCTCGAGGAAGACGCTGTCGGCGAAATCGGGGCAACCTTCGATATTGTGGTCGAAATAGTCGTTATTCCCAACGTCGAGGATGATTTGGTCGTCGGGCGATAGTCCCGATTTCATGAGGTCACGTGGGTCGTCAGTCACATGACCAGTATCAGCTCGATTAGGAGAACATTCGGGTATGAATCCCAGTGTATGGAGAATTTCGTGCGCGAGTACAAATTCCCAGTAGTTATGTGACAATTCAGAGAAGGTAAGCGCGGTGGAGAAACAGGGAACACCCGATCCCCGATTCAACTGGCCCCCCCTGTAAGTAGAGCACTCCAAACGAGTTGGGCGGATAG
>JAQBWG010000069.1 GCA_027625225.1 Chloroflexota bacterium
CGAGTATGGCGAGCGTATGGGTTTTCATGGCGTCCAGCCTATAACGCGATGGCGGATGGCGCCAGGTGTTTGGGGGTTAGTTGGTGACGGCGAAGGCGCGGCTGGTGGATTCGTGGCGGATGCAGTCGGCGGTGGTTTGGACGCGCCAGAAGTAGATGGTTTCGACGAGGTCGTTGCGGGCATGTATGGTGAGGCGAGTGTCTTGCACGACGTGGGTTTCGCCGCCGAGGGCGCGCTGACGGTTGCTGACGCGCTCGATGGTGACGAGGTAGTTGACGGTTTCCTGACGGGAAGTTATGGGGTTCCAGGAGAGGGTGACACTGTCGCCGTTGCGAAATACGGCTCCTTCGCGGGGATTTTCGAGCTTGATGCCGGTGCCTTGTGCGTGGGTTGCGCAGACATTGGGGTCGGACGGGGAGCAGGCGGTGAGGAAGAAGAGGGCGAGGGAGAGAGCGGCGAAGGAGCAAAGGCGGGTCATAGCGTCAGGGTACTGCGGCCAGCGGGACGGGGCTAGGCGTTTGGGGGCTAGCCGATGGCGAGCTCGGATTCGGGAAGCTCGGCGAGGGGCTGCTTGGCGTGCTGGGCGAGGGAGTGCGCGAGGGTGAGGGGGCCGAGCCGTCCTATGAACATGAGGATGAGGATGGTGAGTTTGCCGGCAAGGGAGAGCCCGGGGGTGATGCCGGTGGAGAGTCCGACGGTTGAGCCAGCGGATACGACTTCGAAGAGGATGAGTTGGAACGGAAGCCCGTCGGTGATGATGAGGGTGAAGGATGCGATGAGAATGATGAGTGCAAAGAGGGCGGCGATGGCGCCAGCCTGGTAGACGACACGGTGTCCGATACGGCGTCCGAAGACGGAGGCGTGCTCGACGCCGCGGATGGAGGCGATGGTGGCCAGAACGAGGATGGCGAAGGTGGAGACTTTGATGCCTCCGGCAGTGGAGCCGGTGGCTCCGCCGATGTACATGAGGGCGATCTGGATGAACCGGGTTTCTTCGCGGGTGTCTTCGGCATGGATGGTATCGAATCCGGCAGTACGGGCAGTGACGGACTGGAAGGCGGCGTTGGCGATTTTGTCGGGGACGCTTATGTCGCGGAAGGTGAGGGGGTTGTTGTATTCGAATATGAAGATGGTGACGAATCCGAAGACGAGGAGGAAGGCGGTGGTGGTGAGGACGATGCGGGTGTTGATGCTGAATGCTTTCCAGCGCCATTTGGTGAGGGTGTCGAAGAGGACGAGCATGCCGAGTCCACCGGCGATGATGACGGTGGAGGTGAGGGTGATGAAGATGATGTCGTGCTCGAAGGCGATGAGGCTGGATCCCTGACGGAAGATGTCGAATCCGGCGTTGTTGAAGCTGGATACGGCGTGGAATATTCCGAGACGGACGGGGTGGTCGAGGTCGTAGCGGCTGGATAGCAGATAGGAAATGGCGAGGCCGTCAATGAGTTCGATGACGATGGTGGCGATGACGATGAGAAGGACGAGTCCGCCGACGCTACGGGCGCGGGAGATGCCGATGGTTTCTTTGACCATGAAACGGTCGCGGAGGGAGACGGACCGGCCGAGAATGATAAGAATAAACATGGAGGCGGTCATGACTCCGAGTCCGCCTATCTGAATGAGGCCGAGAATGACGTACTGGCCGAAAACGCTCCAACTGGCGGTGTCCACAACTTCGAGGCCGGTGACGGTGACGGCGGAGGTGGATGTGAAGAACGCGGTGATGAAGCTCCATTCGGTGTCCGGCTGACGGGATGCGGGCAAGGAGAGGAGGACGGTGCCAATGGCGATGAGCAGTGCGAATCCCAGGATGATGCCGCTGACGCCGAGGGTTTTGGGCGGCTTGGGGATGTGCTTGCTGAGGTTGATGACGCGGGTGTAGGGGCGATGGACGGGGATGGTGCGTGTCGTGCGTTCTACTTTACGAGGTTCCATGTCTTCAGGGGTGCCTGAGTCCGTATTCATAGTCAAATAATGAGTGCCTTAGCCGAGTAGCGCAGCTACCAGGAACCGTTGTAGCAGCACGAGGATGACGATGACAACGACAGGTGAGGCGTCGAATGCTCCGAAAGTAGGCAGGATACGGCGTACGGGGCTCAGGATGGGTTCGGTGATGTTGATGAGGAATATCATGTAGGGGTTTTCGGGGTCGCGGACGAACCAGGATGCGAACGAGCGCGCGATGATGGATATCATAAGTACCCAAGTTAAAATCCAGATGAAGTATCCGATGAAGGTCAAGGTTTAGCTGCCCCCAAGCTGCTTGGACTTTTCGAAGGCGGCCACGACGGCGTCGATGACGGCGCGGCGGAAGCCGGCGTTTTCGAGGGCGCGAAGGGCTTCGGCGGTGGTGCCGCCGGGCGAGGTGACCATGTCGCGCATGGTGGCGGGGTGCTTGCCGGTCTCTTTGACCATCTGGGCGGAGCCGAGGACGGTCTGGATGGCGAGGGTGCGGGCCATGTCGCGGGTCATGCCCATGTAGACGCCAGCGTCTATGAGGGCTTCGATGAAGAGGAAGACGTAGGCGGGACCGCTGGCGCTGAGGGCGGTGGACATGTCTATGAGCTTTTCGTCGTTGACGCGCAGTTCGGTGCCCAGTGTGGCAAGCATTTTTTTGGTGGCGTCGAGGGCGGTTTGGGGTACGACAGGGGTGGCCGTCCAGACGGTCATACCAGCGCCTATCTGGGCGGGTGTGTTGGGCATGATGCGGATGATGGCGTCGGTGCCGAGGCCTTTGCTAAGGGTTTCGATGCGGGCGCCGGCGATGATGGAGGCGACGGTCTGCCCCTTGGCGAGGAGTTTTTTGAGTCCGGGCATGACGTCGCCGAGGTTCTGGGGTTTGACCGCAAGCACGACCAGGTCGGCACCTTCGACGATGGTTTCGGCATTCGCCTCGACACGGATACCGTGGGTGCCTGTGAGGTGCTTACGCCGAGCTTCGACAGGCTCGCTGACGGCGATGTCGGCAGGCGCAGCGAGGTTGGCGCGGAGTAGGCCCGCGATGATGGATTCGCCCATGATGCCGCCGCCTATGAATGCTATTTTCATCGGGTGTCACCCTGTGTGTACATGCTGTATCCAGATAACGATTGAAGCATAGGTTTGGTGTGTTCGCTAGGTGAGTCGTGACTCGCTGGCGAGTAATGCTGCGACGCGCAGGGCTTCGAGCATGCTTTTGTGGTCGGCGATGTTCTTGCCCGCGATGTCGAAGGCGGTGCCGTGGTCGACGGAGGTGCGGATGAAAGGCAGACCGAGGTTGATGGCGATGCTAAGGGCCCAGTTGTGCACCTTGGTGGGGATGTGCCCCTGGTCGTGATACATGGCGAGGACGACGTCGTACTTGCCGCCGATGGCTAGCGGGAAGAGGGTGTCGGAAGGGACGGGGCCGGCGGCGTCGATACCCTGTGCGAGGGCTTGCTCGATGGCGGGCCGAATATGCTTGGCCTCTTCATCTCCGAGCAGGCCGCCGTCCGATGCGTGGGGGTTGAGGGCGGCGACGCCGATGCGGGGTTTGGGGAAGCCCCAGCGGACGAAATGGTCGTGGGTGAGTTTGATATTGGCGAAGACGTTGTCTTTGGTGACGAAGTCGGGCGCATGGCGCAGGGACTTGTGGGTGGTGAGGTGGACGACGCGCAGTTGCTCGGCGACGAGCATGGTGGCGACGTGGGTGGAGTTGGTCTGGCGCTGGAATATCTCCATGTGGCCGATGTCTTTGTATCCGGCCATTCTGCAGGCTTCTTTGTTGATGGGCGCGGTAGAGATGGCCTGTATCTTGCCCGCGGCGGCCAGCTCACCTGCTTTAAGTATCCATTCGACGGAGGCTTTGCCCGCTTGGGCGGAGAGCTTGCCGGGCTGAATGGAGGCGTAGTCGAGGTTTTCGAGGTCGAGGACGGCGACGGCGCCGTTGTCCCATGACAGGTCTTCGAAGGCATGGGCGACGCGGGTTTTGGCTTTGGAGCCGGACTGCTGGAGGGCGACGTCGAGCGCGGCGGCGCTGCCGACGACGAAGGGCCGGGTGCGGGCGAGGACGTCTTTGTCCACGATGGCTTTGGCCGTGACTTCGGGGCCGACGCCCGCGGGGTCGCCCATGGTTACGGCGATGATTGGTTTGTTGCCGGACACGTGCGTTCCTCCAACCTGCGTAGCTATCTGAGCATTATACTCCGATAGCTAGGAGAACACGAAGACCTCGGCAGTCGAGGGAGGGATAAAAACCAAGGGGGCGGCCATTCGGCCGCCCCCTTCTTGTGTTTCGTTGGGATTGTCCTACATCCGTTGCAGGTAGTAATAGGTTTTCCTGAAAGCTGCAATACTTAATGTGAGCAGTGTTACCAATCCTATTATTGATACTACTAACGCAAATGGCAGAGCCGCGGGAGCTAGCAATCCTTGGAGTCCGTAGACAGCTTGTTCAAACTTGTCATGTAGTTGAACCAAGCTGTTAGCCAGCCACCCGACAAATGCCATAAGCATCAACAAGGCCAAAACTGCTGAGATGAAGACAGCAAACCAAGTCCAGTACTGTGAGTCGCTATTTCTCATTGTGAATCTTCCTCTCTACCTCTAGTCGCATTTGGAGTAGCCGCAGGAGAGGCAGCGGAGGCAGCCTTCCTGGGCGGCAAGCACGGCGGTGCACTCAGGGCAGGTCTGGCCTATGACGGGCCGGGCTGCGTGCTCGGAAGCGCCGTTGCCGTTCATCTCGACAGATGCGGCGAACAGGCCGGGCTGGACGGTGGTGTCGTCGCCCGCAGTGACTGCCTTAACCGGCGTAGAGGAGGGTAGCTTGCCCTGGGCCTGCTTTTCAAGGTGGCGGGCCAGGACGATGGACACGGCGTCGGGCGTGGAGCGGACGAGGGTGCCGCCTTCCCAGACGGGGTCGCAGGTGATGCCGCGAAGCTGCTCGACGACCTGGTCGGGGTCGATGCCGGAGCGCAGGGCGAGGGAGACGAGGCGGGAGACGGCCTCCAGTTGGGCGGAATCACAGCCGCCGGCTTTGCCGAGGGCGGTGAACAGCTCGAAGGGGTGGCCGGACTCGTCGAAGTTCACGGTCACGTACATATTGCCGTGGCCGGTGCGGATGCGGTCGGTGATGCCAGTGACGGTGGCCGGTCGCTGTCGCGGCTGCAGGTGGTGGCCGGTGTCGGAGACTTCGGCGACGGCGGTTGCGCCTTCTTTGGCTTGCGAGCCTGCGGTGAGGACTTCCTTTTCGCGGCTGCCGGAACGATAGACGGTGATGCCCTTGCAGCCGAGTTCCCAGGCCAGCTCGTAGGCGGTCTGGACGTCCTCGATGGTGGCCGAGTTGGGGAAGTTGATGGTCTTGGAGATGCCGGAGTCTACGCTCTCCTGGAAGGCGCCCTGCATGCGGACGTGCCATTCGGGGGAGATTTCGCCCGCGGTGACGAAGACGCGCTTGGCCCAATCGGGAACGTCGTCGCGGTCCTGGATGGAGCCGCCGTCGGCGAGGAACTTCATGAGGTCGTCGGAGTAGAAGCCTTCTTCGCGGGCGACCTTGGAGAAGGTTTTGTCCACGTAGATGAGGCTCTCGCCGCCGAGGATGTTGTGCTTGTGGTAGGAGAGCGAGAAGGCGGGCTCGCAGCCGCTGGAGCAGCCGGCAATCATGGAGATGGTGCCGGTGGGTGCGACGGTGAGGCGGCAGGCGTTGCGCATCTTGGGCTGGCCGGGGGCGTCGTACTTGCTGCCTTTGAAGGCGGGGAAGACGCCGCGGGACTCGGCGAGTTCGGTGGACATGGAGTCGGACTCGTCGCGGATGAACTTCATGACCTTGCGGCCCAGCTCGACGCCTTGTTCGGAGTCGTAGGGGATGCGCATCATCATGAGCATGTCGGCGAAGCCCATGATGCCGAGGCCTATCTTGCGGGTGGACTTGGTCATCTTCTCAATCTTGTCCACGGAGTAGGCGTTGGCGTCGATGACGTTGTCGAGGAAGCGGGTGGTGGTTCGTACCACGTCGCGGAGGCGGGCCCAGTCTATGGTGGGTACACCGTCGGTCTCGACAAGGAAGTTGGCGAGGTTGATGGAGCCGAGGTTGCAGGACTCGTAGGGCAACAGGGGCTGCTCACCGCAAGGGTTGGTGGCGGTCATGGGGCCGATGTTGTTGAGGGTGGGGTTGTCACGGTTGACGGCGTCGAGGAATATCATGCCGGGCTCGCCGTTGCGCCAGGCGCCGTTGACGATTTTGGCGAAGACTTCACGGGCGTCGAGCCTGTCGGTGACTTCGCCTGTCTTGGGATCGCGGAGTTCGTAGTCGGTGCCTTCTTTGACGGCGGTCATGAATTCGTCGGAGGCGCCGACGGAGATGTTGAAGTTGTGTATCTGTCCCTCGACCTGTTTGCAGTCAATGAATTCGAGGATGTCGGGGTGATGCACGTCCATGACGGCCATGTTGGCGCCGTCGCGCTTACCGCCCTGGGTGACGAGGGTGGAGACGGAGGAGAGGTGGCGCAGGACGGCGATGGGGCCGCAGGCTTTGCCGTGGGTGGTGGCGATGGGCGCACCCTTGGGCCGGATGCCGGAGAGGGAGAAGCCGGTGCCGCCGCCGAACTTTTGGACCATGGCGGCTTCTTTGGCGGTGGTCATGATGCTTTCCATGCTGTCGTCGAGGCCGATGACGAAGCAGGCGGAGAGTGTGCCCGCCCCGGTGCCGGCGTTCATGAGGGTAGGGGAGTTGGGTACGAAGTCGAGTGTGGACATGACGTCGAAGAACTGTTCTTCGGCTTCTTTGGCGTCGGTATCGGTGCCGTAGAGCAACTCGGGCTGGGCGATGGCCTTGGCGACGCGGCGAATCATGCCTTCGGGCGTCTCGGTGACCTCGCCCTTTTTGTTGCGGCGCAGGTAGCGTTTGTTGAGGACGACCCTGGCGTTTTCCGACAGGAGGTCTTCGACGGTCTTGCGCTCGGTGTCACCGGCATGGCCGATGTTGACAGTGCCGGTGGTTTGAATCTTGGTTTCTTTCGTGGTCATATCTCTTACTCTCCCTGTTTCATCATAGCTCGTTTGGATGTGCCGCCGTAATTTTTATAGTCGGCTATCCGTTATACCACACTTCAGAACATGTGGTCTATGGGTTGGAGTTGCCGGACAGACCGGATTAGCTCTTTGGTCTGCCCGGAGGGGAAAGCGGTTTGCGTCCCCTCCTTTTGCGTTTGGGAAGGAGGGGTTTGTCTTCCTCCATGAGGGGTAATTGGTTGTCGGGAACGGTAGGTTCCGTTCGTGGCTGGAGAAGGGCTTCAATCTCTTCCTTGAAGGTTTCGATGTCGCGGAAGTCGCGGTACACGCTGGCGAAGCGGATGTAGGCGACGCGGTCGAGTTCCTTAAGGCGTTCCATGACGAGTTCACCCAGGGCGCGAGCGGGGATTTCGGATTTGCCCGTATCGGCGAGGACTGACTCGATTTCGGCTATAACTTTTTCAAGGGTGCCGATTGGGAGTGGACGTTTGGCACAGGCCTTGGTAAGGCTGGACCAGAGTTTGTCACGGTTGAACTCTTCCCGGCGGCCGTCGCTTTTGACTATCATGAGGGCGCGTGACTGGACGAGTTCCATGGTGGTAAAGCGTAGTCCGCAGCGGAGACATTCGCGACGTCGGCGGATGCCCTCGCGGGACTCGCGAGAGTCGATTACTTTCGTATCACCATGTCCGCAAAAAGGACAAAGCATTCTTGAGATTCACCTGAACGCTACAGATTCCCAGCCTTGGTAGAAGCTGTGCTAAACACAACGTGTCGTACAGCGCGTTGAGAATACTACTACATATAGGGGCTGTCAAGGCAAAAACTTAGGAGTTTGAAGAAATTTTTAGACAAGGATAAAACGGGTCAAAAGTTGTGACGAAAATCACGAAATCGAGCTGGGGTGGGTGAGATTGTAAGCGGAGAATGTACGTGTGGAGTGCGTACATTTAGCTTCAAAGCACAGACGAACACATATGCGCGGGCATCTCGCTGTGTGGCGTAGAGAGCCCGCTTAACTTGGACGGCGAAATTGTCGAAGCGAATAACAGTCGAATTGATCCAGCAAACTCCGTACACTTAGCTATGTATTTTTACGAGTCTTGAACTTTTCTTAGACGGACTGACCGGATGATTGATGGCAAATGTGGAAGGGTACGGTCAGTAGAGGATTAGGACTGATGCAATGTAAATGGATTGTCCGTACATTCCACCTGCGCTTAGCTTGTTCTTCGGATAAGTATAAGAAAAGTCTTGGATGGCCTGTCTGGATTTTGTAAGGCTTACTTTCCGAGAGAGGCGAGTGACGGGAATAGACGGGTGGCAAATTCCAGGGCTTGGAATATGCACTCGTTAGAAATGTACGGACATTCTCGTATCAATCAAATATAGAACTGGAGAAGTCTAATATTTGTCTTAGACGGAAAGTCCGGACATTTACC
>JAQBWG010000070.1 GCA_027625225.1 Chloroflexota bacterium
GCCCCGCGCCATCCTGTCCGTCATATCCAACGCCAAGAGCCAGCTGCTCGACGCCCAGGGCTTTGCCCTCAAAAAGGGCAACTACTTCGAGGAACTCGTCGCCAAGGTCTTCGAGCGCTACCAGGCCGCCCTCCGCGCCGCCTCCGCCGTAGACTTCGACGACCTCCTACTCCGCACCTGGCAACTATTTGATAAGCACCCCGACGTCGCCGCCAAATACCACAAGCGGTTCGTGCACCTCATGGTGGACGAGTTTCAGGACACCAACATCGTCCAGTACGAACTCGCCAAGCAGCTCTCCCAGACCTACAAGAACCTCTGCGTCGTCGGCGACCCCGACCAGTCCATCTACTCCTGGCGCAACGCCGACATCCGCAACATCCTCTCCTTCCAGCACGACTTCCCCGGGGCCAAGGTCATCGCCCTTGAAGAGAACTACCGCTCTACCAAAACCATCCTCAACGCCGCCACCAGCCTCATCGCCCTCAACGAGCAGCGCGTCGAGAAAAAGCTATTTACAAGCAACCCCAACGGCGCATCAATCGTCGTCGCCGAGGCCTACAACGAACAGGAAGAGGCCCAGACCGTCCTCAAGGAAGTCCAGTCCCTCACCCGCACCGGGGACTACAAGCTCGGCGACATCGCCGTGATGTACCGCGTGAACGCCCAGTCCCGCGCCCTTGAGGAATCCTGCCTCCGCTACGGCATCAACTATCAGCTCGTCGGCGGCCTCCGCTTCTACCACCGTCAGGAGATCAAAGACCTCATCTCCTATCTCCGTCTCATCGTCAATCCCGACGACGACGCCTCCTTCTCCCGTATCGTGAACGTCCCCACCCGCGGCATCGGACAGCGCACCCTCGACGAACTCACCCGCGCCGCCCGCGATATGAATGTATCTCTCTACCGCGCTGTCGAATCCATCGGCGGCGACCAGGACCAGGGCATCCCCCTCGCCGCGCGCTCTGTGGCTGCCCTCAAGAACTTCCATGCACTCATGGAGAAACTCCGCACCGAGGCCGCCTCCACCAACATCGTCGAGTTGATAGACACCATCCTCGACAAGACCGGATACAAAAGCCACGTCCTCGACGACATGGAGCAGAGCGAAGAGCGCTGGGAAAACATCCAGGAGATGAAGGCCACCGCCAAGGACTACCTCGACCTGCCCACCTCCGAGGCCCTCACCGCCTTCCTCGAACGCGTCGCCCTTGTCTCCGACACCGACAACATGGAAGACAAGTCCGAAGCCATCACCCTCATCACCCTGCATCAGGCCAAGGGCCTCGAATATCCCGTCGTCTTCATCGTCGGCATGGAAGAAGGCATCCTCCCCCACTCCCGCTCCATGGAAGACAAAGCCGAACTCGAAGAAGAACGCCGCCTCACCTACGTCGGCATCACCCGCGCCAAAGAACGCCTCTACCTCCTGCGCGCCTTCCGCCGCGGATTCCGTGGCATCTCCGAGCCTAACCTGCCTTCCCGCTTCCTCCTCGACATCCCTCGCGACCTCATCGTCCCTGCCCGCACAGAGACAACAAAAGCACCATTCAGGGCACCCGTCGGAACATCAAATGCACCACAGGGGACATCATTTTTCAAAGCCGGGGGCACACGGCAGGTCATCCCCGAAACAGCCAGAAAGCGCACCACCAACGGTCGCAGCGATTTAGACGATGACGAGGAAGAGACATCATTTTCCGTCGGCGACAAAGTCCGCCACGCTAAGTTCGGCGAAGGCGTCGTCATGTCCACCAAACCCACCAACGCCGATGTAGAGGTAACCGTGGCTTTCAAAGACAACCAGGGCGTCAAACGCCTGCTCCTCAGCTTTGCCCGCCTTGAGAAAATCGCCAAATGACCGAAGAACAACCCAAACCCCCGGTGATTCCCCAAGAAGTCCTCAACGCCGTCATCGGCGTCGAATCGCGCCCCATGACCCATGTGGTCGAGAAGGGCGCCGTACTGCGGTTCGTGCGCGCCGTCAACGACGACGGCCCGCGTTTTTACGGCGACAGCGAACCGGGCAACGCCCACCCCGACGACATGGTCGCACCGCCCACGTTTCTTTGCTCGCTGTTCTCCGGCATCCGTGAAGTCGAGTGGGACAACCCCTTCGACGGCTTGTTAGACGGCAGCGTGGACTGGGAATTCTTCGAGCCGGTGCGCGCCGGCGACCGCATCACCGTCACCTCCAAGATCGCCGACATCATGGAAAAAGACGGCAAACTGGGCACCATGCTCTTCGTCACCACCGAGTTCCGCTACGTCAACCAAAACGACGCGCTCGCCGCCATCCAGCGCAATACACTCATCTGGTACGACCCGCAAGTCGCGCACGAACTTGCCCAGATCCCTCCCGGTCAGAGCCGCCTGCTATGAGCAAGCAGACCTATTTCGAAGACGTAGCCGAAGACTCGCGGTTGCCCGTGCTGGCGAAGGAGCCGACGCGCCGCCAACTCGCGATGTATGCGGGCGCGTCCGGCGACTACAACATCTTCCACTACGATCAGGAGGCGGCTAAAGCCAATGGCCTGCCCGATGTGGTCGTCCACGGCGCGCTCAAGACGGCCTTCCTGTCCCAGATGCTCACCGAGTGGGCGGGCAAAAAGGGCATGATTCTCAAGCTGAGCATACGGTATCGTCAGATGGACGTTCCGGGCAGTCCGATGTTCTGTAAAGGCAAAGTTGTCCGAAAATATGTCGAGGACGGACGCAATCTTGTCGAGTGCGAAATCTGGACGGAGAACGCGCCGGGCGACCGTACCACCACCGGCACCGCGATAGTCCAGCTTCCCACCCGCTAGTCTATCTAGCCCTTAAAGAGACTTTTCCGAGCCACTCTTGACATCAGATTTTGTCGGCCATATTATTAACCCATACCCCCTGGGTAGGGGTATAGATTAGGCAAGGATTAACATGATGGCGCAACCACACAATCACGAAGGCAACCACACACCGGAGGCCAAAGCGGACGTGCTGAAGCGTCTGCGTTACATCGAAGGACATCTCGCCGGTGTTGGGAAGATGGTTGATGAGGACAAGTATTGCGTGGACATCCTCAAGCAGACGTTCGCCATCCGCCGTGCCATCCGCAAGCTGGAATCACGTTTACTCGAAGGCCACCTGCACTCGTGTGTCAGAGACGGCCTGAGAGAAGGGCGCGGAGATCAGGTGATAGGCGAGTTACTCGATTTATACACGCTTTCAGACAAAAGCTAAGGATTAGAAGGCAACCGAAAGGATACTCAGGTAATCACAATTAGACCAATGGCCACGAAAACAATTACACCCACAAAAGGCAAAGAAATTGCGTCGAAGGGAGGCGAGACGCAAAAAGTCTCGTTAAATATCGGGGGTATGACCTGTGCATCGTGCGTGTACCACGTGGAGCGTGCCCTAAAAGGCGTGGAGGGCGTACGCTCGGCAGGGGTGAACCTTGCGACGGAGCGCGCGGTTGTGGAGTTCGCACCGGGCGCCGCGGGCATCGCAGATTTCAACCACGCCGTACAGGACGCCGGATACACGGTGCTGGGTGTGGCCGGCGATACGAACGAGCAGCCGGCAACCGAACGACAGTTACGCATCCTCACTTTGAAGACTGGCATCAGCATCGCGGTCGCCGCGGCCATCATGACGTTGATGAACGTGGGGTGGGTGATGGATACCCTATCCTTCCGACTGGACTATCTGCTTTTAGCCGTGGCGACGCCAGTGCAGTTCTGGGCCGCGCGGCAGTTCTATCTCTCGGCCTGGGGCGCGCTGAAGCATCGCACCAGCAACATGAACACCCTTATCGCGGTGGGAACGTCCGTCGCCTACTTCTACAGCGTCGCGGTGACCTTCGCACCGGACGGGATACTGTTCGGCATCGAGGCTCATACTTACTTCGACACATCAACGGCCGTCATCGGACTGGTTTTGCTGGGCAAACTGCTGGAGATGCGGGCGAAGTCACGGGCGGCGGGAAGCATCCGTGCACTTATGAATCTGCAGCCAAAGACAGCGCGGGTGATGCGGGACGGCCAAGAGCAGGAATTGCCTATCGAATCTATCGAAGTGGACGACAGCATCGTCGTCCGGCCAGGCGAACGGGTGCCGGTGGATGGCGAGGTGGTTTCCGGCAATACGTCGCTGGACGAGTCCATGCTCACCGGCGAAAGCGTTCCGGTGAGTAAATCAACGGGCGACAAGATATTCGCGGGGACGATGAACACCACCGGCTCCATCACCTTCACGGCCACAGGCGTGGGGCGGGACACCGTGCTCTTCAACATCGTCAGGATGGTCGAAGAAGCGCAAGGGTCGAAAGCCCCTATCCAACGGCTGGCCGACCTCGTCGCCAGCTACTTCGTACCTGCGGTCATCGTCACGGCCATCGCCGTCTTCTTCATCTGGCTGCTCATCGGCCCGTCGCCCTCGTACGCCATCGCCATGCTCACGGCGGTCTCGGTGCTTATCATCGCCTGCCCGTGCGCGCTGGGGTTGGCGACGCCTGCAGCCATCATCGTAGGCACCGGCATGGGCGCGGAGAACGGCATCCTCATCCGCAGCGCAGACGCACTGGAGAAGGCGCACAACGTGGGTGTGGTGGTGCTGGACAAGACGGGCACGATAACTGCAGGCAAGCCCAAGGTGGTGAACATCGCAACCGATGGAATCGAAGAGGATGAGCTTCTGCGCATCGCCGCCTCGGCGGAGCGCGGTTCGGAGCATCCTTTCGGACGGGCAATCGTCGAAGCAGCCGAAGAACGCAGCCTTGCTTTGAACGACTCACCGGAGTTCGAAGCACTATCGGGGAGCGGCATCCGTGCGCGTGTGAACGGTTCGAAGGTGGTGCTGGGCAATCTGGCGCTTATGGAGCAGAGCGAAATCGATCTCAACGGGCTGGCTGAAAAGGCGGACGAACTTAGCGCGGGGGGTGCAACGTCGCTATACATTTCGATAGACGGAACGGTCAAGGGCATCATCGCCGTCGCCGATACTGTGCGACCGGAATCGGCTGAGGCGGCGCAGAGGCTGCATAAGCTGGGCATCGAGACGGTCATGATTACGGGAGACCATCCGAATCCCGCCCGGTCCATCGCCCAACAGGTCGGCATCGAACGTGTCTTCGCTCAGGTCCGTCCGGAAGACAAGGCGGAATGGGTTGTGAAACTGCAGCGGGAGGGCAAGGTCGTGGCCATGGTGGGCGACGGTATCAACGACGCGCCTGCGCTGGCACAGGCCAACGTGGGCATCGCCATCGGCACGGGTACGGACGTCGCCATGGAGGCGGCGGACATTACGCTGGTGCGCGGCGATCTGCGAGACATTGCGGCGGCTATCCATCTCAGTAAGGCCACCATGTCCACCATCCGGCAGAACCTGTTCTGGGCATTCGCATACAACGTCGTGCTCATCCCCATCGCGGCTGGCGTGCTGTACACCGTCTTCGCGGACGGTACACCATCGGCGCTACGACCCATCCTGGGCGAGCAGGGATTTCTCAATCCTATCCTCGCGGCGGCAGCAATGGCCTTCAGCTCGGTCACAGTATTGGGTAATTCGCTGCGGTTGCGCAGTTTCAAAGGCAAACTCCAATTCGAAAGGAAAATAGCATGAGATTCTCTCTATTCAAAAAGTCCGGCCCCAAGGCAACCGACCCCGTCTGTCACATGAAGGTTGACATGGAAAAGCCTCCCGGGGGTTCGCACGAACATGAAGGTCAGACGTACTATTTCTGCGGACCGGGGTGCAAGCGGGCGTTCGAGAAGGAACCTCAGGCATATCTATCCGGTGAGAAAAAGGTGGATATGTAACCCAGCCGTTTGACCTGGCGCGTCAGCTTCACGATAATACTTGCAATATTAGCGCTGGTGCCTGCCCGTGTTGATATGCCGAAGTGGCGGAACGGTAGACGCGACGGTCTCAAAAACCGTTGAGAGCGATCTCATGTGGGTTCGATTCCCTCCTTCGGCACCATATAACGCGAATCGTTGGCAATGTTTCCCGTAGGCTTCGAGGCGATCAAGGAGGAGACGATGCGTAGGTTCCGAACCGCTCTGGCTATCCTCGTATCCTTAGCTGTTCTAAGCGTAGTAGCGTGCAGTAGCGGCGCCGCTTCCCCTGACGGTGGGGACTCCCAGTCCTCAGGCTCCGGAGGGCAGTCTTCAATCGCACCGGGTCAGTTCACCCTTCAGCAAGAGTTTATGACCGATGCCAGACGCGACCACGTGCTGGTCTTGCTAAATGACGGGAGGGTGATGTCCATTGCCGGAAAAGGCAAAGGGGCCACTCAGCGCACACCCATTCTGCAAACGGCCGAGATATGGGACCCGGCGACAGGTGTATGGCAATATACCGGCGAAATGGCTGAGAAGCGCGAGATATTCACGGGACATACGTTGAACGACGGACGCGTACTAGTGCTCGGCGGCGCCGACAACCGGCACGAACCGCTCGATTCGACGGAGATTTGGGCCCCCGCCACCGGCATATGGACAAAGGGGCCGGACATGGCCGAGAATCGCTGGAAACATGCCTCAGTCAAGCTGCCGGATGGACGCGTACTGGTTAACGGCGGCAGTGATTTGCGACTATTCACCGAGGGGGAGATATTCAATCCGGTGACGGATACCTTCACGGATATCGCAGAGATGTCCGAACCGCGTGCCCGCCATACCCTCACTGTTTTGCAGGACGGCCGGGTATTGGCAGTCGGTGGTGGCCAAGACGTGAAGCCGCCATTCACCGCGACGGCGGAAATCTACGACGTGGCTATGGACAGCTGGACATCAGCTGGCTCGATGAGCACTAACCGAACACAACATACCGCTACGCTGCTCGACGACGGACGGGTGTTGATATCGGGTGGTTCCACGGGGAGTGAAAACGGTTCTATCAACCGGCTGGATAGCGCGGAGATTTACGACCCGGCGAACAACACGTGGACGATCGCTGCCCCCATGAGCGTGACCCGAACCGGACACGCCGCCGTCAAACTGGCCGATGGTAGGGTTCTCGTCGTGGGCGGCATCGGGCTTAAGTCGACGGAGATATACGATCCGTCTACGAACTCGTGGTCACCAGGACGGGACATGAACGAAGACCGCTCATATTTCAAAATCCTCGCTCTGCCAGACGGCACATACATGATAAACGCGGGACAACGCACTGATACTCTGTCGAACACGACCGAGCTATATAAACCCTAAAGAGGTTTCGACGCCACTATGACAAAAGCGGGTATGGTACAGACGGTGCTCGGCAGCATCGAGCCGTCGCAACTCGGCTATACGCTCATGCACGAGCATATCCTGATTGACGCGGGGTGCTATCTAGTCGCACTTCCAGAGGAAGCGACCGGCCGTCGGCTCATCGAGCTTCCAGTTACGATGGACATCCTCGGGAAAATAGGACCGTTCTGGGGGCTACACCGCGACAACACGAAGCTGTACGACGTTGCGCAGGCCACCGACGAGGTGCTGAAGTACAAGTACGCGGGCGGTAACTCCATCGTGGACACGACGAGCATCGGCCTCGCGCGCGACCCGCTGGCGCTGGCCCGCATCTCGCGCGCGACCGGTCTGAACATCGTCATGGGCTCCAGCTACTACGTTGATATTTCGCATCCGGCGGATATGGATAGCCGCACAGAAGAGCAGATAGCGGACGAGATTATCCGCGACATCACTGTGGGGGTAGGCGACACGGGCGTCAAAAGCGGCATCATCGGCGAGGTGGGCCAGGTGTGGCCGCCGAACAAGAACTGCGAGAAGGTGCTGGCGGCGGCGGTGGCCGCACAAAAGAAAACGGGCGCGCCGATGTCCATCCACCCCGGCTTCAACAGCGATTCGACATCCCACATCATGAAGTTGCTGCAGAAGCTTGGCGCGGACATGTCACACACGGTGATGGGACATCTGGACGACATCGGCGACGACAAAGGAGAGATGAAGGAGCTTGCTGAGTCGGGGCTGTATCTCGAATTCGATACGTTCAACAACGAGGACACGTCGTTCGGCGAGGCTGGCGACCAGGTGGTGCACATGCCCAGCGACGTGCAGCGGATGGACATGGTCGAGTATCTTCTCGGCGAAGGATTCGAGAACCAGGTGGTCATCGCCCAGGACATATTTCTCAAGAACCAGACAAGGCAGTACGGCGGAAAAGGCTATGCCCACATCATGGAGAACATCATCCCGCGGATGCGCAAGCGTGGCTTTACGGAAACCCACATCCGCAAGCTGATGATTGACAACCCCGCACGGGTTCTACCGTTCAAATAGTCGTTGACACCCATACGGCTCGCGGCTACCATAACGTATGAGCCGAGGTAGCTCAGTCGGTAGAGCACGGCACTGAAAATGCCGGTGTCGCCAGTTCGATTCTGGCCCTC
>JAQBWG010000071.1 GCA_027625225.1 Chloroflexota bacterium
GGGAACTACATGCGAGTAAAGAGTGCGTCAGTGGACTGTGACGCCGACGTGATTCTGTTGCAGGTCGAGCCGGACGGGCCCATTTGCCACACCGGGAACAAGACGTGCTTCTTCACTCCCGTCGAGGGGCTTCCATCGTTCAAGGCGAGTGACAAGGGGGCCGGCATCCTGGACGAGCTATACGGCGTCATCCAACAACGAAAACGAGATAATCCTGAAGGCAGCTATACGTCCAAGTTGCTGCAGGCGGGCGTTGACCGCATCAGCCAAAAGGTTGTGGAAGAAGCGGGAGAGACGGCTATAGCAGGTGTGAAGGGCGACAAGGAGAACCTTGGAGACGAGATAGCCGATTTGTTGTATCACACCCTTGTGCTGATGGCTGCGTCCGACCTAAAGCCTGACGATGTGTGGGGCAAGCTCAGGAAGCGACGGCAGTAGTCCTGCGTTCGTTATCTGTCTGGATGGCAAGTTCCATAGCTGCTATCGCAACTTCTATCTGATCATCGTCCGGTTCGCGCGTGGTGAGCTTTTGCAGCAATAAGCCAGGTATAGCAAGTGCGCGCATGAACACGTTCGACGAGTGCATTCCGCTAAATCGTATGACTTCGTAGCTGGCTGCAGCTATGAGCGGAATGAATATCACCCGTGATGCTATGAGCCACCAGAACGGTTCTCTGCCGGTGAAGACAAAAACGATGATAGCGACAAACATCACGGTGAGAAGGAAGGCGGTGCCGCACCGCGGATGAGCCGTTGTGTACTTGCGCACTTCTTTGACTTCCAACGGGTCGCCTTTCTCAAGCGCATGTACGGTCATATGCTCGGCGCCGTGATACATAAAGACCCTGCGTATTTCGTTCATCCGGCTAATCAGTGCGATGTAAACGAGAAAGATAGCGAGCCTGATAACGCCTTCCATGATGTTGCTCAGGAGGTCCGAGCCGAACAGGCTATCGAGTCCCTTGCTGGCAAATACCGGCACAAGGAAAAATAGCCCTACGGCGAATACGAGCGAAAACGTGACCACCCCGGCAACGGATGCCTTCCCCAATTCTTCCGATTCGCTACCGACCGCGACGCTGGCAGAGTGTGTAAGCGCACGCATGCCGAGTGTGAGGGTTTCGGCGAGTACGAGGATGCCGCGGATAAGTGGGATGCGACGCAATACGCCGCTATACACCGACCCTATCTCGAAGGTGCGAAGAGAAATCTCGCCATCGGGTCGCCGTACTGCTACGGCAGCGCAGCGCTCACCGCGAATCATGACACCTTCAAGGACGGCCTGACCGCCGTATGTGGCTCGGGGTTTAGAGGTCATAAGGTATAGTCGTCATGTTTATCAGAATAAAACAGGGGTGAGCATGCTCACCCCTGTTTATGCTTCAACGATGTTCAGTACCGGAGACGATTACTGAAGGTTGTAACGGCGCTTGAGCCTATCTACCCGACCTTCAGTGTCAATGATGCGTTGCTCGCCCGTAAAGAACGGATGGCACACATTACATAGCTCGACACGAAGTTCAGGTTTGGTCGAACCGGTTACATAGCTGTTGCCACATGAGCACATAACCCGTGCTTCTTCGTAATACTTGGGGTGAATTCCCTGCTTCATGAGTCCTACTCTACTTTGTTGGATAGATGCTGACCCGTTTTTTGCTTCGGGTTGCATGCTCGAATTTGACCTGTCCATCTACCAGAGCGAACAGAGTATGGTCTTTGCCCAAGCCAACGTTGGTACCCGGGTGAATTCTTGTTCCACGCTGTCGAACGATGATGGTTCCAGCGGTTACTAGTTCCGTGTCGTACCGCTTGACGCCCAGACGCTGGCCCGCGCTATCTCGACCGTTACGTGTGGTACCTGCCCCTTTTTTGTGAGCCATTGACGATGTACTCCAGACTAGCCTTGGATTCCGGTGATACGCAATTCACTGAAACCCTGGCGGTGGCCTTGTTTACGGCGATTGCGTGTCTTCGACTTATATTTGAAGATGATGACTTTTTTGTCTTTCGCATTTCCAAGCACTTTTGCTGCTACCTTTGCTTTGGAAATCGAAGGTGTGCCAACGGTGACGTCGCCATCGTGTGAGATAAGACGCACGTCAGAGAGTTCAATGCTCTCTCCCTCTTCATATGGAAGGGTTTCGACACGAATTGTGTCGCCTTCATGAACGAGGTATTGCTTTCCACCGGTTTGTACTATTGCGTAGGTAGTCATTTCATTCCTGAACTTTAATCATACGGCCTGCTAGGTAGGCCGTCAAGAAACTTTCTGTGCAAAGCAAACAACTCCCCGCGCAGCCAAGCATTCCGACGCGCGGGAAGTTGCGCCTACTACTAACCAGGTTATGTTCGGCGAGCCTTGCGACCCGCCACCGTTGCTTTGGCTAAATTAGCCGCGGCCGATACGGAAAACCTTGGTCTTGCAAACAGGGCATGTTCCCTGTGTAGCCGGACGTCCATTCTTCAGCTTTACAGGCTGAGGACTCTTGATTTCCCTTTTCGCCCTGCACTTGAAGCAATAAGCCTCCATCGGTGCCCTCCTTGGAGTTTATAGCTGACACATTAGCGGGTATCAAAGCTGCTGTCAATATGCTTGAAGTCGAAAACTTTGGAGGGTTGCCATTGCCGAAGATGAGCATCAAACGCAGCTATGGCGACGAAGCGACCGTCCGAGGAATATATCCGGGCCCGCTCTCCGTGCTGAGAAGGCAGTATATGTACACCTGGAGGAATCGGCTGGCCTTGCTTTATCCATGCTTCCAGTTTCCGGTTCAGGATAATCGTTTTCCAGTTCCTTAATGCAGCATCAGGAGCATGAAGCAGGGAGGGCCATGTGCCATTCTCAAACGCTTTATCTATAACATCCAGAGTGGATGCATTCTCGATTCTAAAAGAGCCTCCTTGTAGTCGAATCAGGCTCTTTAGATGTCCCCCTACTGCCAGTTTCTCGCCCAGATCAAAGGCAAGAGAGCGCATATAGAGCCCTCGACCACAACGTATCCGAATCGTTGCCACAGGGGGTTCCCATACTTCCAATTCGGCTTCGAGAATTTCAACCTTGCGAGGCTCTCGTTCTACTTCTATTCCTGCCCTCGCAAGCTCATAGAGTCGTTTACCTTGTTTCTTCAATGCGCTGTACATCGGAGGTATTTGCTCAGTTATGCCAACAAATGATTGCAAGGCATCTTGAACTTCTTCTTTTGTCAAAGCGGAGGCATCTTTTTCTGCGACTACCTGTCCCAAGGCATCGTACGTATCCGTCTCGACGCCGAACATGACGTCTCCTCTGTATTCCTTCTTACCGTCGACAAGGTATTCCATCATTCTGGTTGCCTGGCCGAGACATACGGGGATGACGCCGGTCGCAATGGGATCGAGTGTTCCTGCGTGGCCAACACGTTTTTGACGGCTGGCGCGTTTGATGCGTCGCACTACATCCATGGACGTGATGCCCTTGGGCTTATTAACGTTGAGGATGCCGTGAAGCTGTTGTTTGTCAGTCATGGAAACTGAAGAGGCCGAATGCGAATTCAACGAACTAACCACTACTGCGTAGTTTGGTTGCCAGAATTAACCTCTCGCATAAGCGCGAAGAGTTCGGCGCTTCGCTCAATGGTTTCATCAAGCTTGAAAATCAGGTGAGGAACAGCCCGCAAATTCAAGCTTTGTTGTAGTTGATGATGTATGAATCCTGAAGCTGAACGCAGGGCACGAATGCTCTTCTTTTTTTCCTCATCGTCCCCAAGAACACTGATAAATACACGTGCAGTGTGTAGGTCAGAAGTAACTTCGACTCGAGTCACGCTTACCACGGTGGCAAGTCGGGGGTCTTTGAGTTCTGTGGTTACCAGGAGGGAAATCTCCTGTAGCATCAATGCGCTGATACGGTCTATCCGCCGGGTCATATTGGATCCTCAAGGGGATATGCAGACGTCATTGTAGTAGGGTCTAGAACTTACTTAACTTCTATTTTTTCCCGGCGATGAGGTTCAAGAATATCGCCTTCTTCGAAATCCTTAAACCCTTCCAGGGTTAATCCACCTTCGAGTCCAGTCGCCACTTCTCGAACGTCGTTCTTGAAGTGCTTAAGGCTGGTAATCTTGCCGACGTATATCTGTTCCTTGTCGCGCAGAAGATGAATTTCAGCATCGCGAGCAATTTTCCCGCTGTTGACATAGAATCCGGCTACTACTGTATTCCGTCCAACATTGAAGACGGCACGGACAGTGGCCTCCCCATCTACGACGTCTTTGTACGTGGGTTCCATCATTCCCTTGAGTGCGCTCTCTATGTCGTCCACGAGCGTATAGATGACGCCGTATTGCTTGATATTCACATCAAGCTGGCGGCTTAGAGAACGTGCCCCGGGTTCGGACTGAACGTTAAATCCGATCACGACGGCATTAGAAGCGGACGCCAGGGTTACGTCGTTTTCGGTGATGCTGCCAGCAGAGCTGTGAACGAAGTTTACGCGCGTCTTTTCGGTGTTCAATTTTTCCAAGGCTTGGCGAACAGCTTCGACGCTGCCCTGTACATCGGTTTTAAGAATCAGGTTAAGTGATGTGATTTCTCCAGTTTCAACGCGACTATAAACGTCTTCAAGAGTGCCTCCGCCTCGAGCTTGAGTTTGCAGCTCTTGAGTCTTTGCTTCCGCCATTTGCCGACCGGCCTTTTCGTCGTCAGCTACTTCAATAAACTCGCCCGCATCTGGCACACCGTCAAGTCCCAATATCTCAACGGGAGTAGATGGCCCAGCTTCCTTAATTCGCTTGCCCAAATCGTTGAGCATAGCTTTGACGCGGCCCTTGTAAGAACCAGCCACAACGTAGTCGCCGATACGCAGTGTGCCTGCCTGAACTAAGACTGTAGCTACTGGACCTCTACTCTTGTCTACGCGGGACTCGACGACTACTCCGGCTGCGTTGCGATTGGGATTCGCTTTAAGTTCGGCGACTTCCGCCACTACCAGGATATTTTCCAAAAGGTCGGATATACCTTCGCCCTTGAGCGCCGAAACTTCGACTGCTATGACATCGCCACCCCATTCTTCGATGACGAGCTCACGCTCAACAAGCTGTTGTTTCACTTTGTCCGGGTTAGCGTTGGCTTTGTCTACTTTGTTAACGGCCACGATGATAGGCACACCGGCAGCTTTGGCGTGATCAATCGCTTCTATGGTCTGCGGCATAATCCCATCGTCCGCTGCTACGACAAGAATAGCTATGTCTGTAACTTTTGCGCCCCTGGCCCGCATTGCAGTAAATGCTGCGTGACCAGGTGTATCGAGGAACGTAATCTTGTTCCCGTTGTACTCGACTTGATATGCTCCAATATGCTGGGTTATACCGCCAGCTTCACCGGCAGCCACGCGAGTATTTCGAATAGCGTCCAAGAGTGTCGTTTTACCGTGGTCAACATGTCCCAGAATAGTAACTACCGGTGACCGTGATTGAAGTTCTGTGGGGTCTTCGCCTTCACTCGAAACACCAAGACGAGCAGCCCCTTCTTTATCTTCCGCCACCTTAGCAATAAACCCGAAATCTTCTACGATTTGGGCGGCAACATCGTGGTCAATAACTTCATTTATCGAGTACATGTGCCCATGACGCATCAACTGCTTGATTACATCAATAGAACTGACACGTAGAAGGTTCGATAAATCTCCTACGGAGATAGCTTGAGGGATATCGAGAGCCTGGAGTGCTGGTGGAGTTTCAGGTTTTTGAGTCGCACGAGGACGAACTGCCGGAGCAGCTTTTACGGGGGCTTCAGTTTTTCTTGTTTTGCTCGCCATTGAATTCCTAAACCTTGAGGTTGCTAGAGCCCCATATCAGAATATTGTAGACCTATGTGATTTCTTGCAGCGCGGTTCTAAGTCGCTCCCAATCCGACATGGATACTTGGCACCTAAGAGCGTGACTTAGTCGTTGAATTTTCAGTTTATCCCTTCCGCAATCTTCCTCACCGCATATGTAAGCTCCACGTCCCTGGAGCTTACCGGTCGAGTCCAAAACAACGGCCTCATTCGTGGCAACAGCCCGGATAAGTTGCCATTTTGGCTTCTTCGAAGCGCAAATCACGCACGTTCTCTGAGGAATAGCTTTGCGAGAGACCATGCCCGCTTCCTAAGCTACCGCCACTTGCCGCTTTTTGTCTTTCGCCTTGCGGGTTTATTCCCTCCACGCTTTCCGCCGCGACGCGGACCTCCACCTCCCCGCAACTCCTCGATATCTTCAGCAAACCGAATCTGTCCTGGCTCAGACGGCATAGTTGGCCGACGTACAGCCCACACATCTTCCGGCAAATCACTGAGCGATGCCGAAGTCTCTTCTTCCTGCTGCACTTCTTCTTTCCCATCATCGCCTTGGGTAAGAATCTTTTGCAGTTCCTCATCCAGTTCTGTGACCGCGGATTCAGTGTCGCCTGATTCCACTTCTCCCACAGATTCCGATTCTTCCGCTGTAGCAGCCTCTCCTTCGATAACTACCTCAGCAGCTATCGGTTGTTCTGCCTCAACGGGCACATCCGTCTCCACAATCGGCTCTACGCTATCGGCCACCACGGTTGCTTCGGCAGCTACAGATTCTGCCTCTGTCGCGGCAACCGGGGTAGGTTCAGGCTTGGCAGGCTCAGCGGCAGCCTCGACATCACTCTTAATGTCTACTTTCCAGCCGGTCAACTTTGCCCCAAGCCGGGCATTTTGGCCTTCTTTTCCAATGGCAAGGGAAAGCTGTCTTTCGGGTACCACCGCCGCCGCGGTTCCTTCGTCGTGGTTAAGATCAACCCTGAGAACCTGAGCGGGACTAAGAGCATGGGCAATAAACACGGCGGGTTCGGCATCCCACGCTATGACGTCTATTTTTTCACCATGCAATTCGTTGACAATGTTCTGGATACGTATACCCCGGAGGCCCACGCAAGAGCCCACAGGGTCAACGCCAGCTTGCTTTGCCCACACTGCAACCTTGCTGCGAGCTCCCGGCTCACGTGCAATCGCCTTGATTTCAACGGCTCCGTTGTAAATTTCGGGCACTTCCATTTCGAACAACCGCTTCAGAAGCAAATTATCAGCCCGCGAAACTATAAGTTCCGGCCCTTTGGCGGAGCGCTGGATTGACTGAAGGAGTACTTTTATTTTCTGACCGACCCTGTATCGTTCTATATATACTTGCTCAGACACTGGCAGAATGGCCTCGGCACGACCAAGTTCGACGACAATCTGCTTCGGCTCAATACGCTGGATAGTGACCGTGAAGACTTCGCCTTCTTTATCGGTGTACTCTTCATACACCAACTCGCGCTCAGCTTCGCGAAGGCGTTGCAACACAACCTGCTTTGCAGTCTGAGCAGCGATGCGTCCCGCACTATGAGGAAGCTCCTCAGTCGGGACACTACCCCCTATTTCAGCCTTGGGGTTAATCTTTTTTGCGTCTTTGAGACTGATTTCCAGTTGTGCATCTTCGACTTTTTCCACAACCGTTTTCAACAAATACACGAGGACTTCACCACTGCCCGGGTCGAGCTTTACGGAGATGTCCTGTCCGGTCTGCAGTGTGTCTTTGCGATATGCGGAGACAAGCGCCGCCTCAATGGCGGACAGCACAATCTCCCTAGGCAAGTTGCGCTCGGCGGCCAACTGAGTCAAAGCGATAAGGAAATCGCTCTTCATGCTTTAGCCACCTCCTTCGTAACACTTTTTCGCATCCCCCACTAACACGAAAAGTGGGGAAACCCCACTTTTCTAGTAAGCAAACTAACAAGAAGATGTTGTGCTAAGAGTATAGCATGGAGCCCTTGTCGACACAAGGTAAGCTACAAGTGATGGTTTCCCGCGTGGAATCGGTGTGGAAATGTATAAATCAACGGCGTCTGTTGGCCTCAATCGACTTGGCAAGCGCACAGCCAGATTGCAGTACACAGCAGTTGCAAAGCGGCGCTGTTTTTCTGCAAATACCCTGGCCGTGTCTCACAATAAGGGCATGGTATTCCCCTAGCATGTGCACATCTTCAGGCAACGTGCGTAAAAGCAGCTGCCGGAGATTCTCATATCGCTCACGCCCGTCGATAACGCCCAATCTTGATAGTAGCCGCTTTGAATAGGCATCCACCACGAAAGTTGGCGCCTCCGCAACGTAAAGTACTATGCAGTCGGCCGTTTCTTCCCCTATCCCATAGACCTCTAGTAGCTTTTCTCGTAACAGTATTGCTTCCTCCGCTCGCAACGCCTGTATGTCGTCCTCATACTCCCTCCAGAGGAAATCGGCCAGTGCTTTTAATTTCTTCGCCTTCGCATTGAAATACCCGCTCGGTTTTATAAGCAAGGCAAGTTCATCTTGCGCCACCGCAC
>JAQBWG010000072.1 GCA_027625225.1 Chloroflexota bacterium
ATAGCCGGTAACGGAACAGTACAGAATGTCCGGATTCACCTCTTTGAGCGTTTGGTAATCCACACCCAGTTTTTTGGTGACCCCGGGCCGGTAGTTTTCCACTACCACATCTGCCTCACGTACCAGTCTGTACAGCGCTTCACGTCCTTCTTGTTTGGTCAAATCAATGATGACTGCACGCTTGCCCCGGTTCCAGCCCTGAAAGGAGCCAGCCATCATACGGAAGCCGTCACCCGCGGGCGATTCGACCTTGACGACGCGGGCACCCAAATCGGCCAGGAGTGACGTCGTGTAAGAACCTGCGATATAGGACGTGAGGTCTACGACTTTCACGTTGTCCAGAGGGTGCTTGAAAGATGCTTTGCTATTCATAAACCAAGCTCGGAAATGATGTCTTTGTTATGGGCTCCTGGCAAGGGGGCAGGGATACCCCGGGATGCCGGTGTACCCACAAATTTAACCGGCACACCCATAGATTTTACCGTTCCCAGAATCTCATCCTGGCTTTGAGAGATGATGCCATTGTGTATGACCTGAGGATGCCTCGCGAAGTCCTCGCGTGAGAGAACAGGCGCGCACGGGATGTCCTGCTCCGAAAAGTAGGTCAGCCATTCCTGCCGGGTGCGGGTTTTTACAATATCTCCCAGCATTTCGATAAGAGCATCCCTGTGCTCGACGGGGATGTTCCAGGGCGCACCTTCAAATCGCGGGTCTTCTAGCCAGTCAATGCGGTCTACGGCGAGACACAGTTTATTCCAGAACACGACGTTGCCACAGGCAATAAACAGCCATTCATCGCTGGCCTTGAACAGCCTGTACACCGGATTGATGCCCTGTTGACCCCTGGCATCGCGCGCCCACGTACGTACACGTGGTCCTTCGACGATGCTCCCGGTTTGCATAGCCAGACAGGCGGCCATCATTGGCACTTCAACCCGTTGCCCGCGGCCAGTGTGTTCGCGGGCGTAGAGTGCCGAACTCACGCCAAGAGAGGCTACGAACGCGGTAGCATAACTGGTGATGGGTAGTTCGACGTATATCGGCGGCTCTTGCCAGCCTCCCTGATCGCCATACATACCTGTAAAGGCGCTGACTGTACCGTTGTCCGCCGGAGCGGCATCAAGCGGGCCGGAGTCGCCGTACGGGGTTATGACGCAGTACACGAGCAGTTCATTGAGCTTGCGGATATTTTCATAGCTGAGGTCTCGGGGAAGACCCTGGGACATCGTCACCAGCACATCGCTCCGAGCGGCAAGCCGTCTGACGACTTCGAGACCGGTTTCGGAGTCGGAATCTACGACCACACTGCGCTTGCCCCGATTCCACATCCTGAAGTCGGGGCGCTCGGACTTGGTTAACCGATTCGCGAACTCGACGCGTGTGACCTCCGCACCCATATCTCCCAGAAGCATAGTTGTGTACGCGCCCGGAACATCGGTAGAAAGGTCAATTATTTTTGTACCTACAAGTGGACCAGAAGGTGGCATACGTGTTCTTGATAAAATCTCGCGCGAAATTCGCAGACTCATCCCAGCGCGGCCACCGTAGTATAGCGAAGCCATGCCCTATGTAAAAGAATACCTATTTACTGCGATTGCATTGCAGCTATGACCGACGTTCTGTTATATTGGCTTAACGGGCCTTATCGGCTCGCCCATCCGTCTGTGGGGGGCTGTAGCTCACCTGGGAGAGCGCCTCAATGGCATTGAGGAGGCAAGGGGTTCGACTCCCCTCAGCTCCACCACTCAAACTACTGCTAGGGCATTATGTGCTGTTTGGAGTAGTAAGCGACCCGCTCGGACAGCACACCTTCGTCAGAGATTTTTAGCAGTCCACTTCCACAAAGGCCCGTTCCCGGTACTTCCCACCAACACGAGACTGTGCTCCAGTCCGCATCAGCAAGGATATCTCTATTCGTCACGAATGGAGCCGCCCCACCCGGCACAGTACTCCTAAGCTGGGCTACGAATTCATCAAGGCTATCTTCGGTGATTTCGCCGGCATCGGGGTCATCAAGAACATACCCTGGTGCGCACGCCTTCAATATTAGTCCTGTATCGGCCTCGCCCCATCCTTCGAAGTACGCCATGGCCATCTCTTTGCGCTTCATACATTCAACCTCTTCTTACTAAAGGCTTGGTACATGTACATAAGGCTACACGCTCGGAGACGGTCTGCGCGAGCCAGGTATCCTCAAATGCAACATGCGGTGCATGCTATCCTACTTCTCCACGCTTATTGCCACATGTATACTGTCGCCCATGACGGTCTTACTGGAAGCCAAACGGCTCACCAAGCACTACGGTACCACGATTGCCCTTGAGTCGGTCGACTTCGAAGTCCATGAAGGCATCACGGGCTTGCTTGGGCCGAACGGCGCAGGAAAAAGCACGGCCATTAAACTGTTCCTGGGCCTTATCGAACCCACATACGGGACGGCCACCGTCATGGGACTCGAACCCTATTCGTCGGTCGAGGCGCGCGCCCGACTCGGCTACATGCCCGAGCACGACTGCCTTCCATCCGGCATCACTGCTTCCGAGCTACTCACGCACCTCGCCGAAGTAAGCGGTCTTCCGCCCAGCTACTCACGCACCCGGGCCGCGGATATCCTTCGCCACGTCGGACTGCACGAGGAACGCTACCGTCCCATTGGCGAATACTCCACCGGTATGAAACAGCGGGTAAAGCTCGCCCAGGCGTTGGTGCACGACCCTGTACTCGTACTGCTGGATGAAGCAACGTCCGGACTCGACCCCGGTGGACGCGAGGAGATGCTCGACCTCATCCGGCGCACAGGCCGGGAATTTGGCATCAGCATCCTGCTGTCTTCTCACCTTATGGGTGATGTTGAGCGCACGTGTGATCAAATCATCGTGTTTGAAAGCGGACGCCTTTCGGAGTCTGGAATGGTCTCCCGATTCACCGAAGAAACCGAGACCATACTTATCGAGGTGGACGACAAGCGAGCGGAGTTGGTCGCCATTTTGGAGCAAGCGGGCTTTCAGCCTCTAACTGAAGGCTCTTCCATACTCCTCGAACTGGCCGGTGTGGACAAATACGATGCCATTCGCGACGCACTGGTCGAATCCGGAGCGCGGCTACGCAGGCTGTCGCCGAGGCGCCACCAACTGACCGATATCTTCCGGAGCGTTCCTGCATGACCGAGATGCAAGGAGAGGTCTTTGACCTTGGGTATCAGCACTACAACGGCCCTCGTGAAGGGCGGTCACGTGCTCGTAAGGCCATATGGAAAAACGGTGTGCGCATCATCCTGGGGATGGGCAAGAACTTCAAGGCGAAGATTCTGCCGGTGCTGCTGTTCATTGCCGTTATCATCCCCGCACTCGTCCTCTCCTTCGTCGCCTCCGCATCAGGCGGCTTCGGTGGAGACCAGCTCGGGCCCGCAGGCTACTACCAAATCGTCTCCATCATCATTCTGCTGTTTTCGGCTATCATGGCCCCCGAACTGCTCTGTCCTGATCGGCGGGACGGTGTCATCACTTTATATCTCGTCCGCCCCCTGACAGCCACCGACTACATCGCGGGACGCTGGCTCGCATTCTTCTCTATCACGCTCATACTGGTCTACTCTGGGCAAGTCGTACTGTTTGTCGGGTATACGCTTGCTGCCGCCGAACCGTGGACATACCTTAAGGACAACTGGTTGGACATCCCCCGATTCCTGGCTGCAGGCTTCATCCTTTCCCTGTTCACCACCACTCTACCCATGGCAGTCTCCGCATTCACCAATCGCAGGGCCATCGCAGCCGCCATCGTGATCGGGCTGTTTATCATTCTGACCTTCGTGCCCGCGTCTCTTAGTGAAGATCAGTGTGAAACCACCATTGTGACCGTAGAGGACTCAGACGGAAATGTTCGGTCGGGAACAAGATCTGAAAACTGCGGGCCGCTAATAGGTGATGCGGCCAAATGGGTAGCTCTCCTTGATATTTCCCAGGTTCCATCCCACGTAAACAGGATGATTTTCAATCAGGAACCTACCGAACTCGCAAACAAGCTAGTTGAAGAGCTGCCTGCTATCGTGCCCATCGCTTGGTACATATTGCTCGTAGTCGGGCCGGGGTTCGTTCTGTGGTGGCGCTACCAGAGGATCAGGCTATGACACAAGAACAACACACACAGCCTGGTACCAACCAGTCAACTATCGAAGTTAATAACGTGTCAAAGTGGTTCGGCAGCGTGGTTGCAGTGAACGATATTTCGTTACAAATCCGTCCTGGCATCACCGGCCTGCTCGGCCCCAACGGCGCTGGCAAGACCACACTTCTGCACATGATTGCCGGACTGTCCGCACCGTCTGAGGGTACGGTAACCGTCTTGGGCGAGCCTGTTCGCGACAATCCGCAGCTGTATCACCGTATCGGTGTAATGTCTGAGCACGAGTCCGTGTACGGCTTCTATACCGGCAGGCAGTTCGTCGAATTCTCCGCCCGCCTGTACGGCATCACCGACGTAGCGCAAGCTGTAGACAAGGCCATCGGATCGGTTGCGCTCACCGACGCACAGTGGCGACCGTTGGGCACATATTCGCGTGGTATGCGGCAGAGGATGCGGCTGGCGGCGACGATGGTGCACGACCCCGAAGTGCTGTTGCTGGATGAACCTCTCAACGGCACCGACCCCCGTCAGCGCATCGAGTTCCACCAGCTCATACGGCAACTGGCAGATGAAGGTCGGACGATACTTATCTCATCGCATATCCTCGAAGAGGTGGAAACCCTGGCCGACCGCATCCTGCTTGTCGTCAGCGGCAAACTGGCGGCGTCCGGAAACTTCCGCGCCATCCGCGAAAAGCTGGACGAACGGCCGTACCGCGTACGAATCGTGGTCAGCGACCTGCGTGCCATGGCCGCCGGCCTGATGAAGATGGACACGGTGGACTCGGTCAGCGTCGACCCCGACGGTTCGCTCATCGTACTCACCCACGACGTCGGCGCGCTTCAGCGTTCGGTTCCCAAGGTCACCAAAGACCTGGGGTTGCGTCTGCTTCGCGTTGACCCACTGGATGATTCGCTGGAGAGCGTCTTCAGCTACGTGGTGGAGGGTTAGATGAACCAGATGTTCCGACTCTCCATGCGCCAACTCGCCGGGCAGCGGCGCATCGCCATCATCGCGCTGCTAGCGGCACTGCCTATACTGATTGCTGTACTGGTGTCCATATTCGCCAACGACGACGACTCGTTCAATGAAAACTTCATCAACAGCCTGCTCGCAGGCATGCTTATCAGCGGCATCCTGCCTATCGTAACCATGGCATTGGCCACCACGGCGTTCGCCAACGAACTTGACGACAAAACCCTGAGCTATCTGGTATTGAAGCCTATCCGGCGGTCGTTCATCGTGCTGCCGAAGCTGCTTGCGACCATTGCCATAGCCGGCCCGTTACTGGTTATCAGTGGAGTGGTCGCCACAATTCTGGGGCTGGAAACCGCCCGCGCGACGCTTGCCGTGGGGATTGCACTGGCCGTAGGCGTGATTACTTACGCCTCCATTTTCACCTGGGCCGGCCTCATCAGCACCCGTGCCTTGGGGTTCGCACTTGTTTATGTGTTCGTGTGGGAGGGGCTCATTACCTCCTTTTTCCAAAACATCCAGTATCTGAGCGTGAGAGGCTACACCATGAGCATCATGTATGGTCTGGATAAGACCGGCTTCGAGTCCATATCCAGCCAGGTAATCAACCTCTACGCCGGTATTGTCGGGGCAGCCGCGGTAACGGTGGTATTTTTCTTGTTGACTGTACGCCGTCTTAGCAGAATGGACATCCCCTAAAACCTCACCGCTTTCCTCTTCTCATCCGCCTACATGTAAGCTACGCTGTGCGCAACACGCCAAGGGAGCCTGTCCAATAGTCTGATGCTATCGCCTTACTCACCGGGCACGTACACGCGACATAGCCGGATGTTATGAATCGTCGGCCCAAAGCACATCACGGTGTCATCGATACCATCCGTAGCCTCTTTCATGTCGGTCGAATACGCCCATCGGAAATGGCGCCGGGGATGCGCTACCTCCGGAAATGGATGGTGCTTGGTGTGCTTATCGGCGTGGTAGCCGGTCTGGGCGCATTCGCATTCCACCACGCTATCCAATTTGTCTCCGACCTTGCCCTTGGACAAGCCCTCGGCTTCTTCCCACCATCGCCGCATGGTGAAGGTTCGTCCGAATACTCCGGCCCCAGCCGGTGGTGGCTCATCCCTGCCATCACTACCGCCGGTGGGCTTCTCGCAGGAATCATCGTATTCAAGCTCGCGCCGGAAGCGGAAGGACACGGTACCGACGCGGCCATCGAAGCCTACCATCGCAAGGACGGCAAAGTCCGGTGGCACGTTCCCTTCGTCAAGCTCGTGGCCTCGGCCATCACCATCGGCTCCGGTGGCAGCGCGGGACGTGAGGGGCCAACCGCACAAATAGGTGGAGGATTCGGGTCGTTCCTCGCGCAGATATTACACCTCTCCACTAACGATAGGCGCATCGCCCTTGCGGCAGGGATGGGTGCAGGTATCGGAGCCATATTCAAAGCACCGCTGGGTGGTGCGATACTGGCCTCTGAAATCATGTACTTGCAAGGGCTCGAAGTGCAGGTACTGTTTCCCACATTTATCGCCACTCTCGTCGGCTACACCGTCTTTGCTTCGCTGACCGACTTCACTCCTGTATTCGGTTCCGGCCTGGATATCACATTCAACGACCCCATCAGTCTTATCTTCTACGCCGTCCTTGGCCTTGCCTGCGGCGTCGGTGGCATCTTATACGCCCGGTCTTTCTATGCAGTACACAGAGTATTCCAGCGCTGGAACATCAAACCCTGGATAAAACCCGCCATCGGCGGACTCATCGTCGGACTCATCGCCCTCGGCCTACCGCAGGTGCTGGGGATGGGCTACGGCTGGGTGCAGATAGCCATGTCACCGGTGGGTCTCGGACTCAGCATCGGCATGATGATTCTCATCATCCTCGCCAAAATCGTCGCCACTTCGTTCAGTGTCGGCTCAGGAGGTTCGGGTGGAGTCTTCGCCCCCGGTGTAGTGATAGGCGGACTCATCGGCGCAACCGTGTGGCAAACTTTCCATTTTCTCGGACACACCCCCACAACCGCCGCTCCATTCGTCATTGTGGGCATGACGGCATTCTTCGGCGCCATCGGACATGCACCACTAGCCATGATTGTCATGATTGCCGAGATGACCGGAACGTACACACTTTTGCCACCGGCCATGATAGCTGTCGGAATTGCAACCGTCGTCGTCGGCCGCCACTCGCTATACCACAGCCAGGTGAGTTCCCCTGTCGTCTCGCCTGTCCATCGCCTGGAGTATTCCCTTCTTCACAACCTCAAGGTGTGGGAGGCTATGAAAGCAAACGTCATCACCGTTTCGCCCGATGACACCATTGAACATGCTGCGGGGCTTGTTCGTGAACGCAGCATCAAAGGCCTTCCTGTACTTGATTCGGAAGGAAAGCTCGTCGGAATTATCGCCAATCTGGACATCGTGCAGATACCTCACGAGAAGTGGGACACCGAACTTGTGGAAGACCACATGGTCACTGAACTTGCGGTCGCCCACGCCAACGACAGCCTGGACGATGCCTTGCAGCTCATGCGCCAGCTCAACATAGGCAGACTGCCTATCGTGGACAACCATGACGCATCGCGCCTCGTGGGCATCATCACCACTAGCGACATCGTTGATGCTTACCACGACCAACGTGGCGGATCTTCAGTCGTTTAGAATTCGCTTTGAGCTATCGGAGATAAGGCGGTAGAATAGACTCAAATACCGAAAGCTGAGGTTCCTGTGCCTCCCAAAATCCTACTCTATACGCATCCCGACTGTGCCTACTCCGGCGCCCTCAAGGAAGAGTTGGACGGGAAGGGCACGGTATATGAAGAAGTAGACCTGGCGCTGAACCCCGAAGCCTGGGCCGAAGTCGAGCACCACTCCGGGGGTGACCGCATCACCCCCGTGCTCGTGGAGAACGGCAAAGCCACCGTCGGCTACTACGGCGTAGGGTGAACGTTCTAAACGGGGCCGTGAGTCCCGCCCGAACGGAAATGAATACGGAGGCATCATGACCGACCAGAAGAAATATGTGAACGCAGGCGATATCGCGCCCGACTTCACCCTCAAATCCCTCGACGGCAAGGACGTAAAACTATCCGACTACAGGGGCAAACGCACCGTCATCTTCATGTGGGCATCTTGGTGAGCATGCCGCGGCCAACTGCCCGTGTGGCAGGAACTCTACCAAAAGCATAAGGATTCTGGCT
>JAQBWG010000073.1 GCA_027625225.1 Chloroflexota bacterium
AAACGACTGTGAAATTTTTTCCACCCGGGCATTGGCCAACCCGATGGTGACACCAATTGCGCCCTGGCGAAGCGTGTCTCCGGCCTCAAGATTCAAATCGTAGCGGCGAGCATCGGCCAGCGACACCTCGGTCGCCGGGTCGGTTACATCTTCGACGACTTTTAGTGCGGGCGGATTCTGTCGCGGAACAACGATGAATTCTTCGATGGGAGCGAACTCCGGAGACCTGTCTATGCCACTGATAATCGCCCCGCGCCGGACGGTAAGAGACACGGGCTCACCAGCCTTATTTCGAACGAGTTCAATCAAATCCTCTACCCGTGAGATATTTTGCCCGTCCACGGCGAGGACGGTATCGCCTCCGCGAAGTCCGGCTTCCTGAGCCGGAGAACCGGGGGCTATCGAGCTGATGATGACCGAACCGCCGACAACCTCGTCGTGCGGAACCATCAACGCGATGGTAAAAAGAACGATCGGCGTAACCATGTTCATAAACGAGCCTGCCGAGCGAAGCTACGCGGCTCGGTAGGGTCTTCTTCGCCTACCATGCGCACAAAGCCTCCCAGGGGAATCGCATTAATGGAATAGATGGTCTCGCCCCAGCGGACTCCGAAAAGTCTGGGCGGGAACCCAAAGCCAAACTCGGTGACTTTAATACCGAACCGCTTGGCCATGATGAAGTGGCCCAGTTCGTGCACGAACACCAGGAAGCCGAGGATGGGGATTATGAGGAGCCAGTTGAGACTAAGCACTATTGTTCCTATACATCTTCTAGGAGTGAAACGACCCGCTGACTCCCCCAGTTAGCAGCTTCGAGTGATTGCTCGGGTGTGGGGGCGTCTATAGCCTCGTGTGATTGCATGACTTTCTCAAGGGTAGGAGCAATGTCTACAAACCGAAGCTTGCCAGCCAGGAAGGCATCCACCGCCGCTTCGTCAGCACCGCACAGGGCGGCGGGCCATGTGCCGGGCCGCCTGCCGTATTCCATGGCAAGAACAAAACAAGGGTAGCGTTCCGGTTCCATTTTTTCGAAGGTAAGTGCGCCCGTCTTGATGGGGTCGAATCGGGGCAGCTTCCCATTTTTCATACGATTGGGATAGAACAACGCGTACTGAATGGGCATCCGCATGTCAGGGGGGCTCATCTGGGCCTTCACCGAACCGTCCTCAAACTCAACCATGGAGTGGATAATGCTTTGCGGGTGGATAAGAACATCTATCTGGTTCCACGGAACGTCGAACAACCAGTGAGATTCGATTACCTCGAAGGCTTTGTTCATGAGGGTGGCGGAGTCTATGGTGATTTTGGGCCCCATCTTCCATGTCGGGTGTTTGAGCGCTTGCTCCGGCGTTACGTTTGCCAGTTCTTCTGCACTGACATGTCGCATGGCACCGCCAGACGCGGTAATGATGAGACGCTCGATAGCACGATTTTCGCCGCGTAGGCACTGCCAGATGGCGTTCGGCTCGCTATCCAGCGGCAAAAAGCTGGCTCCGTGCTCTTTGGCGAGACGGGTGAGGTACTCGCCAGCTATTACGATGGACTCTTTGTTGGCGAGGGCGACGTTCTTACCTGCTTTGAGCGCCGCGATGGTTGGTTCTAGCGCAACACCACCGACGGTGGCTGTGATGACGAGGTCAACTTCGTCGTCCAGCACCATTGCTTCGAGGGAGCTTTCCTGGCACCCGAATTCCTTGAGCGATGCTACGCCAACGCCGTTGTTATCACAGGAGACGAGGCGAGGGCGAAACTCTTTGGCTTGGGAAGAAAACAGGTCGAAGCTGCGATGCGCAGCAAGCCCTACGACACGGAAATCGTCTGGAAACGAACGTACGATATCGAGCGTTTGCGTGCCAATGGAACCGGTGGAACCAAGCAGCGCGATACCCTTCACGGAGCCACCCATAGCATGAACAAGTATAGCACCGGTATGTTGAAGAGAATGGAGTCGAGGCGGTCGAGCAGACCACCGTGTCCGGGCACAAGCCAGCCGGAATCTTTGACCCCGGCGATGCGCTTGAGCTTGGATTCGAAGAGGTCGCCTACCATGGCAACGGCTGCGACCACTATTCCCAGTACAACGGCCTGCCACACGACAATACCCATCCCGAAGACGGCGGTCGCCGCAATCATCGCGCCGATACCGCCTGCGAGCCCTCCAACAACGCCCTCCCATGTTTTACCGGGGCTAATGGATGGAGCCATGCGGTGCCTGCCGATAAGCCTACCGACGCTGTACGCGAGGATATCGGTAGCAAATACCCCTATGAATAGCAAATACAGGCCCTCCGTGCCATCGGGGGCTTCTCTCAGCAGGGGAACAAAAAGCAGCAATCCTCCCGAATAACACGCGGCGAGCGTGGTTGACGCAATGCTCGAAGCAGCATCGGAAGCCTTCTGTATCAGCGCCCCGATAAAGGCGAAAACGAGGCCCGCGACAATAGCAGGAAGAACAGTGAGATAGGCAGGAACGTCAAGGGCGGAAAAGTGGCCGGCGATGACCAGGCCCCACGCCCACACGACAGCTACGAGGACGGACGGGTGCTCGCCTCGTTTCGCAGCCATGATGCACACTTCGGTGGCGGCGATGGCGGCGACGATGGCGGCAACGACTGTGACCCAGGGCAACCCTGCCCATATGACTACGGCAAGAAGGGGAATTGCGACGACCCCTGTGATAATCCTTATCACCAGGTTTCGTCTTGCCGAAGAGGTGTCAGGCATTAAAAGCCCCTTCCCGTATTCTTCACACCTAATCTAAGGCCGTATGTGCAAACCTAGCGCTTCATTCACGAGAATCTAGAACGCGTCCGAATCTTCGTTGCCGCTGCGCATACGCAGCGAGTGCCAAGTCAATCTCCGATTCGTCAAAATCCGGCCAAAGTGTCCCCGTAGTGTAGTACTCCGCATACGCTGCCTGCCAAATCAGGAAGTTGCTCAATCGCATCTCGCCTGCGGTCCGAATGATAAGGTCAGGGTCTGGTACATCGGGTGTATAAAGATACTTCTCAAACGTTTCTTCGTTCACATCTTCGGGGCGCACACCATTGGCTACGAGTTTCTTGATAGCCTCCAGTATCTCGGCTCGCCCACCGTAGTCAAACGCAACGTTCAGATTCATGGTGGTATTGTTTTGCGTCAGTTCGACGCTACTGTTGATAGCTTTTTGCAGATGGGGAGATAATCGGTCGGTTCGGCCAAGATGTCGAATTCTCACGCCTTCCTCATGTAACGCTTGGGTTTCGGTTCGTATCGCCTCGCCGAGCAACTCCATAAGCGCATCAACTTCATCGTCCGGGCGTTCCCAATTCTCGGTGGAGAAGGCATAGAGTGTGAGATAGCGTACCCCACGGCCAGAAAAAAGCCTGATGATACGCCGGATGTTTTGCGTACCCGCCCGATGACCGTCTGAACGGGTTTGGCCGCGTGTGTTAGCCCAGCGCCCGTTTCCGTCCATGATTATGGCTACGTGAACAGGCGGTGTTGGCGGGGAAGAAGGGGCTCCGTTTAAGGCAGAGCCTCGAATCATATTTCCATAACCTCGGCTTCTTTTTCCTTGCGGAGCGTATCCATTTCCTGGATATAGGCATCGGTTAGTTTTTGCAATTGCTCTTGCGCACGCTTGGAATCGTCCTGACTAAGGTCTTTGTCTTTTTCCATGGCCTTTATGCTATCCATGCCATCTCGTCGGATATTACGCACAGCAATATGACCGTCTTCCACCCGCTTGCTCACTGTTTTCACCAGTTCGCGCCGTCGCTCTTCGGTAGGTATCGGCAAGTTGATTCGAATCACTTTACCGTCGTTATTGGGTGTAAGACCTAAGTCGGACTTCAGAATAGCCTTCTCAATGTCCTGCATGGCCTGTTTGTCCCATGGCTGAATCACGATTGTGCGGGCCTCGGGTACCGTGATAGTGGCTACCTGATTAATGGGTGTCGGTGTGTTGTAGTACAACACATCAATGCCGTCGAGAAGCGCAGGGCTTGCACGTCCTGTCCTTACATTTATAAGCTCTTTTTTAAGAGCTTCGACCGATTTTTTCATCCTGCTTTCCGATTCGGAAAGAATTGATGGAATCGTAGTCATAATACCCTTCCCCTTAAGCTAGATGCCTATGTGACAGGCGCACTTTCGGCTACCAGCGACCCTATGCGTTCGCCCCTAATTATACGAGCGATATTGTCGGGCACCGAAAGGTCAAATACTACGATTGGTAGTTGATGTTCCATGCAAAGCGACAATGCGGTCGCATCCATGACTCCAAGCCGTTGATCCATGGCATCGCGATAGGATATGAAGTCATAACGTTTAGCGGTCGGGTCTTTTCGGGGGTCGGTGGCGTAGATACCATCCACATTGTATTTCGCCATCAGGAGAATATCAGCTTCAATTTCCATAGCACGTAACGCTGCCGCGGTATCAGTTGTCATATAAGGGTTTCCGGTGCCAGCAGCGAAGATGACAACGCGACCTTTTTCGAGATGACGCACCGCTCGACGGCGTATATAAGGTTCCGCAATTTGCTGCAACGTAATGCCGGTTTGCGTACGGGTGTTCACGGAGTAGCGCCGTTCCAGGGCATCCTGAAGAGACATTGCATTGATAACGGTGGCTAGCATTCCCGCATAGTCTGCTGAGACGCGGTCCATACCTTCGAGTTGAGCCTGAGAACCTCGCCAGATGTTTCCCCCACCTACCACCACTCCCACTTCAACGCCCAGATCATGAAGCATTTTAATCTGGTTAGCGTTGTAATCTACCGCTTCCTGGTCTATCCCGTAGCCTCTGGTGCCTTTGAAAGACTCACCGCTAAGTTTCAGCAATACTCTTCGGTAGGCGGGACGTCCATCCGCAGACATGGGACTCACTCTCCTAAAGCAAACCTTATAAACCTGCGAACCTTAATATTCTCGCCCATCTTTCCAATAGCTTCGTTCACCATATCTTGAACCGATAGGCTCGGGTCTTTAATGAACGCTTGCTGCATAAGAGTTACTTCACGAGGATCTGCTTTGTCTTTTAGATTTTCGGGTATGTCACCTTCGTCAACATACTGCGGAGACATCGCCGCCACCTGCATAGCAATGCCATGGGCAAGTGCTTTGAAGTCATCGGTACGTGCAACGAAATCGGTCTCGCAATTCAACTCGACCAAGGCTCCTACCCTACCACCGCTATGGATATAGGAATGAACCATGCCTTCGTTGGCCGCTCGATCAGATTTTTTGGCGGCGATTTTCATCCCTTTTTCCTTAAGGATGTCTTTCGCTTTTTCAATATCGCCGTTGGCTTCCTGAAGCGCCCGTTTACAATCCATAACTCCTGCGCCAGTCGCCTCGCGCAGCTCTTTTATCGTGTCAAGCGTGGGTTCCACGATGCCTCCTAAGGTGGGTGTGGTAAGGGTATAAGAGACGAGCTAGAACTTAGTCTACTAGTTCCTCGTCGTTGTCGTCTGATGTATCGGCGGCGTCTTGTTCAGTGCTCTCTGCAGCAACTTCCTCAACGGCTTTAGCCTTTTCGGCGACCGCCACCGCCTTTTCCGACGCTTCGGCTGCAAGTTCGGCTTCCATGGACTCACGCCGGTTCGTTCCTTCAATCACCGCATCGGCCATTTGACCAGCAACAAGACGTATCGAACGAATTGCATCGTCGTTGCCCGGGATAGGATAGTCAATCAAGTTCGGGTCGGAATCGGAGTCTACAAGTGCTATGACAGGAATACCTACTCTCCGGGCTTCTTGCACTGCGATAGCTTCCTTGCCAATATCCACCACAAAAAGAGCACCTGGCATCTTAGTAAGTTCTTTAATGCCCCCGAAGAAGCGGTTCAGGCGTATAAGCTCCTCATCCAAGTGGAGCGCCTCAAGCTTTGACAACCGCTGGAAATCACCGGAAGTCTTGCGTTCTTCCAGCTTTACCAGATGGTCAAGGCGCTGCTGAATAGTCTTGAAGTTTGTGAGCGTTCCGCCAAGCCATCGAGTAGACACAAAGAAGCTATTGCTTCTTTGTGCCTCACTGATGATGGTATCTTGAGCTTGTTTTTTCGTGCCAACAAAAATGACCTTCTGCCCGGAGGCCGCAACCTCAGTCACGAACTCTTTCGCAGTCTCCAGCATTTTCAGTGTCTGCTGCAGGTCAATGATGTGGATGCCATTGCGATGGGAGAAAATATACTGCCGCATCTTCGGATTCCAGCGTCGCCGCTGGTGGCCAAAGTGAACACCTGCTTCAAGCAGTGACTTCATACTTATCGGTGGAGCTTGCTGCTCTTCTACTGCCGGTGTCGGTAAAACTACTTCTTGTGTTTGTTGGACCATCAGGTATCGGTTGCTCTCCTCCCCAAAGGTTGTTTGGATTCGTTGCACAATCTGGCAAAGTATATCATACGATAGCTCAGCATTGCGAGTATACAGGGACTGTGGTATCCTAGGTCGGTTGCAAAGAGAGAATCAAAGTAAGGATGTGGATACTGCAAACAGTATGGGACTAGATAAAACACAGAAACAAGAAATTGCAGAGCAGTACCGGGTAAACGAGAACGACACCGGCTCGACTGAAGTCCAGATTGCTACACTTACTACGCGTATCACGGAACTGACCGATCATCTACGGACCCATAGGCACGACGAGTCTTCGCGCCGCGGCCTGATTAAGATGGTAGGTCGCCGTCGTCGTCTCCTCCGATACCTCAATAATGAGAGTACAGACCGATATCGCACGATCGTTGCGAAACTCGGACTAAGAAGATAGCACCCTCGGGCTGCTATCTTCTTTTTTTACTTTCAACTACCCCTGGAAGGAATAGTGTTTCATGGTTTCCTCATTTCAAACTGTCATAGGCGATAAGAATTTCTCTGTAGATACGGGCAAACTTGCTCAACAAGCCAACGGCTCCGTAGTCGTGACGCATGGCGGTTCAATGGTACTGGTAACAGCCACGATGGCCACTCCCAGAGCGGGCATCGACTTTTTCCCCCTCACCATAGATTTTGAATAGCGCATGTATGCGCGGGGCAAGATTCCCGGGAGCTTTTTCCGGCGGGAAGGGCGACCAAGCACCGACGCAATCCTTATAGACCGGCTTATTGACCGACCTCTGCGTCCTTTGTTTCCTAAGGGATTCCGCAACGAAGTGCAAATCATCATCACGTCGTTGTCCGCTGACATGGAAACTCCGCTGGACATTATGGCCATCATCGGGGCTTCCACAGCACTTTCGATTTCAGACATTCCTTTTGGCGGCCCGATAGCCGCCACGCGTATCGGATACATCAACGGCGAATACATTATCAACCCCACGTATCTACAGATAGACGAAAGCCAACTCGACCTGATAGTGGCTGGAACAAGGGACGGCGTAGCGATGATGGAGGCCGGTGCCTCCGAGCTTCCCGAAGATGTCGTTCTGGAAGGCATGCGCCGCGCCCAGGATGAAAACCTCAAGCTGATTGAATTCCAGGACAACATCGTAAAGGAGATTGGCAAAGCCAAATCCGATTACGACGTAAAGGGCCTGCCGGAAGGTGTAGTAGCCCGTGTACAAGAACTGGTCGGAGGACGAGTCGCCGAAGCGGTAAAGGCCAATAGCGGCAGTAACCCAGACTCAACCCTCTTGGACAGCCTCAAAGAAGAGATCATTAACGCACTGGACGGAGATTTCGAGGCAGGCGATGTTGCCGGCGCATTGAATGAGCTGGCCGAAGTAGAGATACGTCGGCGTATTCTTGAAGAGCAGGCCCGTCCCGACGGTAGAGGGCCACGCGAGATGCGAGCCATCACCTGCGAGGTCGGTATCCTACCCAGAGCGCATGGAACCGGCTTGTTCCAACGAGGCCAAACTCAGGCGCTTGGTGTAGTTACCCTCGGCTCGATGGGCGATGCACAAAAGATGGACACCCTCCATCCGCGAGATACCAAGCGATTCCTTATGCACTACAACTTCCCGCCGTACTCCACCGGAGAAATCAAACGGGTCGGCTCGCCCGGCCGTCGCGAAATCGGTCACGGCGCGCTTGCTGAACGAGCGCTGCTTTCCGTACTTCCTGATGAGTCCGAGTTCCCCTACGTCATCCGAGTCGTCTCCGAAGTCCTGGGCTCCAACGGCAGTTCGTCCATGGCAACGACCTGCGCGTCCACACTCGCGCTCATGGATGCCGGTGTACCTATCAAGGCACCAGTAGCTGGCATCTCTGTCGGCTTGGTCACAAGCGACAACGGAGACAAGTTCGTTACGCTCACAGACATCCAGGGCAAAGAA
>JAQBWG010000074.1 GCA_027625225.1 Chloroflexota bacterium
GACTACGTCGCCCTTTCCACAGTCACCAGTTACGGCGAAATCACCGAGGTGCGTCGCATACTGCGCGAACGTGGCGCAAAGCCCTTTATTATTTCCAAGATAGAGCGTGCCGAAGCGGTCACCCAGTACGAACAGCTCCTGTACGCCAGCGACGGCATCATGGTCGCACGGGGCGACCTCGGCGTCGAAGTCCCGCTGGCAAAGGTGCCTATCATTCAAAAACGCCTTATTCGCCAAGCCAATGCCGCCGGCAAACCGGTCATCACGGCGACCCAGATGCTCGAGTCCATGATTAATACGCCCACACCCACTCGCGCCGAGGTCACCGACGTCGCCAACGCCGTGTTCGACGGCACCGATGCCATCATGCTCTCCGCCGAGACTTCTATCGGCAAGCATCCCATCAAGGCCGTCAAGGTAATGCGCGAAGTCGCTACCGAGGCCGAAGAAGCCCTACCCTACGACACCATGCTCGTCGAGAAGCGGCCTCATCGCGAACAACTCACCGACGACGCCATCGCCTATGACGCCTGCCAGACCTCTTACCAGCTCAAGGCAGACCTTATCGTCGCTTTCACCGAGTCGGGAAGCACCGCCACCCGCGTATCGAAGTACCGCCCCGAGGCTGGCATCCTCGCCCTGACACCGAGCGAAGAAACGCAACGGCGATTATCCCTCAGTTGGGGAGTAATGCCCGTGGTCACGCCGAGCCCCAAGACCGTTGATGACATCTTCACCCAGGGAGAAAAGAACGCCAGCGACCTGGGTATCCCGTCGGGAAGCAACGTCATCCTTGTCGCCGGACTGCCTATTGGGGTTTCCGGTGGCACCAACCTGCTTCGTGTGCTTACAATCGGCGGAAACAACTAGCGCGCCCGACTCCCGGACGTAGTACACTTCCCGCCATCATCCTGTACATCGCATTTGAGGGAGAAGTCGCTATGTTATACGAACTCAGGCAGTATCAGACCAAGCCGGGGATGCGTGACGAGTGGGTCAGGTACATGGAGAAAACCATCATCCCATTTCAAGTCTCCAAGGGCATGGTCATCGTTGGTAGCTTCATAGACGAGGAAAACCCGAACCACTACATCTGGATACGGCGCTTCAGGAACGAAGCCGAACGCGTCCGACTTTATAAAGCCGTCTACGAAAGCTCCCAGTGGGTGAATAAGATTGGCCCCAAAGTACCGGACATGCTTGTTCGGGAAAAGTCGGTAGTCACCCGAATGATTCCCACAAAGAAGTCGGTTATCTAGGGTTTACGAGCGGCGTTTGAGGACGTAGGACACCAGAGCCTCCAGCGAATCGCGCTCCGGTGTCTTGGGCAACTCGGTCAGACACGCCAGGGCCTTCCGGCCATATTCTTCCGCTCGCGCATTCGAATCGGCTATCGCCGAAGAGTTCGTGATTGCCTGCAACACGGGTGCCAACCGGTCGTGCTCGTCCGGATGGCCGAACAACTCCTCTATGCTGTTGTCCTTCGGATTTCGTTCTCTGTACAGTAGCGCGGGGAGGGTGACAATACCGTGCAGCAGGTCGTTCCCCACCGGCTTCCCGACTTCCTCGGGGTCGCCTTCGTAGTCCAAAATGTCATCCACGATTTGAAACGCCATGCCCAGGTTGTATCCGTAATTTCGTAGTGCCTGCACGCGGTCTTCGGAAACGCCGCTCAGTATCGCGCCCGACTCGCTCGCGGTGGTGAACAGCGACGCCGTCTTGTTATAAATACGGTCCAGGTACTGCTCCATGTTCTGGTCCGCCTGATAGGCGACAATCGTTTCGTGCAGTTGCCCGCTCGAAAGCTCCATGATGGTCTCGGCGAAGCGCTTGATGACCCGTATGTTGCCTGTATCGCACACAAAAGTCGCCGATTTGGCGAAGATGTAATCGCCTAACAACACCGCTGTGTCCTTGCCCCACAAGTTGCTTATCGTTGCCCTGCCCCGACGCCTGTCCGAATCGTCCACCGTGTCGTCGTGTACCAGTGTGGCGATATGAAGCAACTCCACCGCCACGGCCATCGTCTGAGCGTTACCACCGTCGTTGGGATGAACCCCCGCCGACAGCAGCGTGATGGTCGGACGAACCCGTTTGCCTAACGAGCCTGTGACGTGCTCCAACAGGCCCGCCAGATGTTGAAACGATACACGTGCTAGGTCGAGCATCCGTTCATCCACCAGCGCAAGTTGGTCTTTCACCGGCGCATGGATGCTGTCGAGCGACGGCACCGGCGTCTTGCTGGTAACGGTGGAACGGTCAGCGGGCGGCAAGGCGGGCGGCCTCCTCTGCGATGATTTCCTCGTCCAGCTTGGTGAACAACGGCTTCGGCTCCTGCAACGGTTCGCCCGGTTTCAGTTCGTCCGGCTCCCACGACCACCCGACGTCCTGAACGCTACCCGACCGGCTCAACATGGCATGTATTTTTTCTGAACTGAAGGGAAGATACGGGTACATCGCCGTCTTCAAGCAGTTGATGACCGTCAGCGCCGTCCACAGCGTATCCGCCGCGTTCTGACGGTCGGTCTTCACCGCCTTCCAGGGCGCCCGCGCATCGAGGAATCGGTTCGCCGACTGGGCCAGGCTCATGGCGGCGCTGAGTCCGTTGCGGAAATGGCACGCCTCGATGGATGTACCCACCTCGTCGAACCGCGTGCGGGCTTCATTCAGCAATGTCTTGCACTCCGCATCCAGCTCGCCAGGTTCAGGCACCGACTGGTCGAAGTTACGATAGCTGATAGTCAGCACACGATGGACAAGGTTGCCGTAGGTGGCGACGAGTTCATCGTTGTTACGACGCAAGTACTCTTTCCAGGTAAAATCCGAATCACTTGTTTCAGGCATGATGGACGCCACCACGTACCGCAGCGGGTCGGGTTCGAATCTATCCAGATATTCGGAAAGCCATACCGCCCAGTTGCGGCTCTTGGTGAACTTGATGCCGTCAAGGTTGAGATATTCGTTCGCCGGGACATCGTGCGGCAGGTTCAATCCGCCGTAGCCCATGAGCATCCCCGGCCAGAGCACGGTATGGAACGTGATGTTGTCTTTACCCATGAAGTAATACGCCCGGGCATCCGGATCCTGCCACCACTCCTTCCACCGCTCCGGCTCACCCCTGTCGTTCGCCCACTGAATCGAAGCCGACAGGTAGCCGATGACCGCTTCGAACCACACATAGATACGCTTTTTCTCGTAGCCCGGCATAGGCACGGGGACACCCCACTCGATATCGCGGGTGATGGGCCTATCGTGCAATCCACCTTCTAGGAAGCCGCGGGTAAAATTGACCACGTTAGGCCGCCACTTGCCGGTCGCTATTTTCCCTTCGATCCACTCCTTGAGCTTGTCCTCGAATGCAGAAAGCTTCAGGAAGTAGTGGTTCGTCTCCTTGAAGATAGGCGTGTCGCCGGAAATACGGCTGCGGATATTGGTCAATTCCTTCGCGTCCAGCGTCCTGCCGCACTTGTCGCACTGGTCGCCGCGGGCACTGTCGAAGCCGCAGTGAGGACACGTGCCTTCAACATACCGGTCGGGCAGGAAGCGCTTGTCCACCTCGCTGTACGGCTGCACCATGGTCTGCTCGTAGACGTAGCCGTTCTCGAAGAGCCTGGTGAACATGTCCTGGGTGACGGCTGTGTGTGTGTCGGTGTGGGTGGATGTGAACAGGTCGAAAGTGATACCGAGGCGCTCCCAACAGTCCAAAAACTCTGCTTGATATTTGGAGTAGACCTCTTCGGGGGTGATTTTCTTGGCCTCGGCGGTAAGCGTCACCGGCGTGCCATGGGCGTCGCTGCCGGAGACCATGAGAACATCGTTGCCCTTTTTGCGGTGGTAACGGGCGAAAATGTCGGCTGGCAGGTAGGTGCCGGCGACGTGGCCGATGTGGATGGAGCCGTTGGCGTAGGGCCAGGCGACGGCGACGAGGATGCGATCGGGCAAGTTGTCCTCTTTGCTCAATTCAGATAGAAGTTTCATTCTAGCAGACGGGCAAGGGGTTTCAGCCGGAAAAATTTAGGGTAGGATAAATGATGCCTCGATTTGGCTATTTTAGATATGATTCCGTGTGCCCCTCTAGCTGGGAAATGATGTCTGTGAGGTTGTCTTTATGCGCCGGTTAGTTGCTTTTGTGGTTGCCGCGCTTGTGGTTGCGTTGATGTCGGCGTGTAGCCAGGAGGCGGCACCGACACAGACACAGGCCGCGACAACTTCGACGGAGGTTTCTCAAGTAGTTGCAACGGCAACTACCGTATCTGCGGGGACGGCGACGAGGGTTGTGAGCGCGACCGCGACGGCGACGAGGGTTCCGGCGGCGACTGTAGTGCCGGAGACGGAGATGACGATTACGGTGGAGGTGCCGTCGAATACGCCTGCGGAGGATACGGTGTACCTGGTGAGCGGGCCGTTCGTGTCTATCCCGATGGAGCGAATCGGGGAGAACCTGTGGTCGTTGACGCTGACGGAAGACGACCTGGGCGACCCGCTGGGACGCGACGGGGTGGAGTATCAGGGGGCTTCGTACAACGCGGGGACGAAGGTGCTGGAGTATGCGTACTCACGCGCTCCCGGCGGTTGGGCATACCTGGCGGCGGAAGACATCGTGGACACGCCGGGGGTGGAGTTCTGGGCACGGGTACGGTCGCTGACGTTCGGGCCGGGGACGTCCAAGCAGGACACGGTGGCGCGGTGGCGATGGTTCCCGCCGGAGGGCGAGGAGTTGCCGGCGTACGAGCCGGAGTTGACGGCGTGGGAGCCGCGTCTGGAGGGCTGGGAGTTCATGACGGGAGAGCTGGTGGCGGACCTGTGGTTCGAGGGGCAGGAGGCGCTGGTGCGCCCGACGCACGAGTGGGCAAAGCTGATGAACGTGGAGTGGATGGCGATTTCGCCGCCCTGGGACTACGTGGCGATGGAGCCGTGGCCGGTGCTGGGCAGCGAGGTGGAGGGTCTGCCAAGCTACACGGACGAGGCGCTGCGTCAACACTTCCTGGAGGCGGAGGAGGACGGGTTGAAGACGGTGATGATGCCACAGGTATGCTGCGCGGCGCGTCCGGACTTCCGGAATATGCCGCGGGAGTGGGTAGAGGCGTTCTTCGAGGAGTACGAGCGGTTCCACGTGTATCACGCGAAGGTGGCGGCGGAGACGGGGGCGGAGATGTACATGATCGGCTGGGACGCGGCGGATGTGCTGCCGAGCGAGTTTTATCACGTCATCCCGCAGGAGGAGCTGGTACAGCGGTGGGCGGACCTCGTCAACGCGGTACGGGCGGAGTTCGACGGGCCGGTGGGGTACTACCTGCTGCAGGGGTACGCGACGGGCGAGTGGGACGTTCCGTGGCCGTGGGGCGACGCGAAGAACATCGCCCACCTGCTGGATTTCGTGGGCATCGCGATATGGGCGGGTCTGGCGGAGACGAACGGGGATACGCAGGCGCAGATTTCGGCGAACGCGGAGGAGATGTTCGTGCGGGGGTTCGACGGGGTGTGGGAGGAGTCGGGGCTGCCGCAGATACTGATGAGCGTGGCGTACGGGTCGTTCGACGGGGGCGCGAAGGGCGAGCTGGGGGTGTTCGAGGTGGCGCTGGAGACGTACTTCCCGGAGCAGGACACGGCGCTGGCGTGGGACGGGGTGGAGCAGGCGATGGTGATGCAGGGGGTGATGGAGGCGGTGGCGAAGCGTCCGTACGTGGTGGGGGTGTTCCCGTTCCTGTATTCGTTCGTATCGCAGCCGCTGTCGCCGGACTACTCGGTGCGGGGCAAGCCCGCGGAGTTGTTACTTGCGCGGTGGTACGGGCTGGCTTTGGGGCGGTAGAGTCTACCTAAGGGAGCACGGGGAACCTTCTTTCTGAAGAAATAGGTTCCCTGTACCCCTCCAGAAAGACTTTCCGGCCAGCTTTGCGCTATAGTTTGCCTCGAAGCGAGTTAGATATGAAGGCTTGGATAGGACTGACAGTCGTAGCTCTGACAGTAGTTGCATGCGGAGAGCCCACAGTAGCTCCAACCGCGACAGAAATCGCTACTACGCCGGAGCCGAGTTCGACTGCGACAGCCACAGCAATTTCCAATCCGACGCCAAGTCCACCCCGGATGATACCGACTCCGACGGTAACAACGTCAGAGGGCGTATCGGTTTCAGAATTGTGTACACGCCTGTCAACGGTAGTACTTCAAGCGCCGTATGAGGCTTTTGGTCAGCCGGAAGAGTGGGAACGCTTCATTGGGTTCCGAAACCGATTTTCATCGCCTCCAATGTACCTTCCGGTTGACGCTTTCTGGTCGGAGCTAGGCCCACTTGCCCTAACCTTCTTTCAGGAGGGCTATGGTGGTCTCGGTCTGGAACTGCTGGGTATGGCAAGGGAGCGGGAATTCAGAATTTCAGACCAAATCCTATTCGGGCTTACTGTAGATTGTGATTCAGAGGTCGAATCTGTATTCCGTAGCTTCGATCTATCAGGCGGAATCACAGACATTCCTCCTGTTACTGACGCTATCCGGGTGCGAGCAGCCTTTATTTTATTGGCCTTGAGTATTCTTATCGTGCCAGAGCCGGACGATTTCACCAGTCCTCTAAATGAGGCATGCACACGACTCTACTACGCTTTTGGAACAATGCCTCCGGGCATTTTTCCCGAACCCGACGTTCGTGCATCCTATGAAAATGCTCGTAGTAGCTCTACTAGCGATGACCCCAGTCTCACTTTGAGTGAAGACCAGTTCTGGCGACAGATAGAGTTTGCTTATACAGCGCTTTACGACGGGGACGTACAGGGGGAATTCCTCGCTGCTATTGCCAATTTAAGAGATGCACGCGAGATGGAGGAGAACACCTATGTTGCCCTCGGCAGATTGTTCGTGAGGAACTGCCTCTAGCCATCTGAGCAATCCCGTCTCCATACTTCATTGCGTTCTAGCATGACATACACCTAAGAGTCTGCACGATGCCGTCTGGTCTGGCATGCCAGCCGTGCGAGATGACCGATATACGGTGTCTTTCCTTCTGTATGGCGCGACAGGTTCGCGGACTACGCAGCCGCACGTCTGGCGGTGCGACGCGGCATGACAGGCCACTGAGAGGTTCTCCGCACCCCTCCAGAAAGACTTTCCGGCCAGGAACCGGATTTGTGGCGGCGTTGTACACTACGGGTCAGCATGATTGATTGGATAGAAAGCACGTTAGGTTTGCGCGGGGCGGTGCCGTGGCAGATTTTGGCTACGGTCATCGTGGTGGTGGCGGTGGGGCTGGCCCGCTTCGTGTTCCTGCGCACGGCGCTGAGGAACAGGCATGACGACCCGGGGACGGAGTTCCGGTGGCGGAAGTCGTCCACGTACATAGCGGCGGCGGTGATGCTGGTGCTGGTGGCCATCATCTGGTCGCGCGGGGTGCTGGGCATCGTGACGTCCATCGGCATCGTAACGGCGGGACTGGCCATCGCGCTGCAGGACCCCATCGTGAACATGGCGGGCTGGCTGTTCATCATGTGGCGGCGTCCGTTCAAGATAGGCGACCGCGTCCAGATAGGCGAGCACACGGGCGACGTCATTGACATGCGGGTGTTCCAGTTCACGCTGCTGGAGATTGGGAACTGGGTGCACGCGGACCAGACGACGGGGCGGATACTGCACGTGCCGAACGGGAAGGTGTTCACCAGCGTTCAGGCGAACTACGACCAGGAGTTTCCGTACATCTGGCACGAGATTCCGGTGCTCATCACGTTCGAGAGCGATTGGCAGCTTGCGAAGTCCGTGTTGCAGGAGGTGGTGGACACTGAAAGTCCCATCGCGAGCAGCGACGCGGAGGCGCGGTTCAAGCGGGCGGCGAAACGGTTCTATCTGCAGAACACGAATCTAAAATCGGTGGTGTACACGAGCGTGGAGGACAGCGGGGTGCTGCTGACGATGCGGTATCTGTGCGAGCCGCGCAAGCGGCGGGCGACGATAGAGCGCATCTGGGAGCGGGTGCTGACGGAGTTCGGCCAAGCCGACAACATCGAGCTTGCGTACCCGACGCTGCGGTACTTCACCCAGAAATAAGGGCGGGCGACCGGGTTAGTGCGAGGGCGAGCGCTATCGCGGCGACGAGGGCAAGAAGGGCTGCGGGGACTATGAGCAGGGGCACGCCGATGCCTGAG
>JAQBWG010000075.1 GCA_027625225.1 Chloroflexota bacterium
GCCGCCTGAATCTTGGTCGCCATGTCGGCCAGCTTTAGCTTGATGGTCTGGTGCTCCGAGATGGGCTTGCCCTGCGTCTTGCGCTGCTGGCTGTACTTGATGGCCGCCTCGAACGCCGCCGTGGCCACGCCCACCGCGCGGGCCGCCACGTTGATGCGTCCCGACTCCAGCCCGGCCATTACGTGGCCGAAGCCCTTGCCCTCCACCCCGCCGACCAGGTTGGCGGCGGGTACGCGGCAGTCCTCGAAGATAAGCTCCGAGGTGTCCACCCCGCGATAGCCCAGCTTGTCCAGATGGCGTCCGACCTTGAAGCCGGGCGACGACTTCTCCACGATGAAGCAACTCATGCCCTTGTACGGCGGCTTCGCGTTGGGGTCGGTACGCGCCAGCACCGAGAAGGCGTTGCCGTTCGCGCCGTTGGTGATGAACATCTTGGTGCCGTTCAGGATATAGCTGTCGCCGTCCTTGCGGGCGGTGGTCTGGATGCCCTGCACGTCGCTGCCCGCCTCCGGCTCGGTGAGGCCAAGCCCGCCGCGAATCTCGCCCTTGGCAATCTTGGGCAGCAGACGCTGCTTCTGCTCCTCGGTGCCGAAGTTGACGATGACGTACACCATGGCGTGGTGGGTGCCAATGGGGCCGGTAAGGCTCATCCAGCCCTTGGACAGCTCCTCGAACACGGTGGCGAAGGTGACGTAGTCCAGGCCCAGCCCGCCATACTCCTCGGGGATGGTCATGCCGAACAGCCCCAGGTCGGCCATCTTGTCCACCAGCTCGGCGGGGGAGATGTCGTCGCGGTCGTACTCCAGCGCGACCGGCTCCACGTCGCGACGGACGAACTCCCGCACCAGGTTCACGATCTGCGTTCGGGTCTCTTGGGATGTCATACTCGTCTCTCCAAATCTTCTAGCGGACCGTCAACGCCACGCTCATGCCCGCGTCGTAGTGGCCCAACAAATTGCAGAACAGCACGTATTTGCCGGGTTGCAGGTCGAACGACGCCGTCCGCGAGCCGCCCACGGCAAGCCCTTCCTCGATTTCGCCAACCACCGTACCCGACGCCGCCTCATCCACCCTTGCGCTGTCGCTGACCAGCTTGTCCGGCGCACGGTCTGTCTTGAGGACCACCAGCTCGTGGTCGGTGCGGCCGGCGTTGCTGGCTGTGAAGCTGACGCTGCCCGCCGCCACGGTGGTCACGTCCGGCGATACCGTCCACTCGCTCAACTCCACACGTATGGACGACGGCGCGGGCGTGCTGTCGCCACAGGCGGCGAACGCCATAGCGAACAGCAGCAGGAAGACGAACGTGGCTTGCTTCATACCAAGATTCTACTCGAAGCGGCGGGAAATCTCGCTGAAATGTTCCCAGCGGTGCTCCAGCATGCGACGCAGCGCGCGGCGGGCAGTCCATATCTTCTGACCGTGCGGCGTGTGTTGTTCGCGCTCCTCGTCCGTAATCGCCTCCAACCGTGAGTCGAACAGCTCCCAGAACTGCACCAGCGCGGCAGGAAGGCCGCTCGCCGGACTCTCCTCGACCGCCCGTACCAGCGCCGCCATACCCTTCGGTTTACTCAGCGGCCCCTGTAAATACGCATAGTCGGCGACGGTGAAGTGCTCGGCTATCTTGCGGATGGGACGGCCCTTCTCCGGTTTATGCGTAAGCTGTTCTTCGGATAGTCCGCTCACCAGCTCGACGATGTCGTCCGCCATCCACGACAGCCGCTGGCGATAGGTGCGCAGGTCTTCGACGGACAGCGTCTCGAAGTCGGACGCGAAGCCCGGGTAGGGGTCGCCCTGTCCCAGCCACTGGCCTTCCATCACGTGCACGGCGATGCTCGTGGTGAACTCGGCTTCGGGGTCGACCTTGTCGCCATGCTTCTTCAGAAAGCGCAGGTAGGCGCGGATGGCGTCCGGCGTGTTCTCCAGCGCCTCCTCGGTGGTCGCGCCCTGGGCGATGCAGCCCAGCAGGTCGAGCACGTGCACCTGCGTCTTGCGGCGCTTGGGGCCGGATTCGACATACAGGGCGTAGTCGGTCATCCTGAAGCCCCGCCTAGTCCAGTTCGGGGCGCTGCCGGACGCCGAAGTTCTTGGCCGACACGCCGATGACCTTGACGAACCCCTCGGCGTCCACGTGGTCGTAGTTGCCGACCTCCTCCATGGACGCGTCGTCGGTGTACAGCGAGTGCGACACGTCTCGGGCGGTGTCGAACGATACATTGCCCTTGTACAGCCGCACGGCGATGGTGCCGGTGGCCAGTCTGGTCATGGGCTCAAGCGCGGCCAGCGCCGACGTGGTCGCCAGGTCGAGCCAGTAGCCTTCGTATATCTGGGTGGCGATGACCTCCGACAGGTGGTCGTACAGCTTGCGGGCGCGGCGGTCGAGCACGAACTGCAGCAGGAACTCGTACGACTTGCCCAGCAACTCCATGCCCGGCGATTCGTAGATGCCCCGCGACTTGATGCCCACGTAGCGATTCTCCACCACGTGCGTGCCGATGCCCACGCCGTGCGCTCCGGCAATACGATTCGCCTGCTGGAACGCCTGCACGGGGCTGACCTTCTTGCCGTTGATGGAAACGGGCACGCCCTGTTCCCAGCGGATGGAGACCAGTTCCGGCTTGTCCGAGGCGTCCTTGGCCCACACACCCATCTCCGGCTCGACGAACGAGGGCGACAGCGTCACGTCCTCCAAATCGCCCGCCTCGTGGGTGAGGCCGAGGAAGTTGGCGTCGGTCGAATATCGCGAAACGCGCGGCGGCTTGATGGGCAGCTTGTTGGCCTGGCAGTAGTCGAGCATCTTCTGGCGGCCGGGGAATTTTGCAATGAACTCCTGATCGCGCCAGGGCGCGTAGACCGCCAGTTCCGGCTGCAGCATGTTGGTGACGAGCTGGAAGCGTACCTGGTCGTTGCCGCGACCGGTCGCGCCGTGGAAGAAGACGCCCAGCCCTTTTTCCTTCACCCTTTCGAGTATGGCGGCGGTGGTGATGGGCCTGGCGATGCCGGTGGTGTTCCAGTAGCCGCCCTCGTAGCGGGCCTGCGACTGGATGACCTTGAGCCCCGCATCGGCGAGCGCATCCTTGCCCTCGACGATTTCGGCGTCCACCGCGCCGCACGCACGCATGCGCTCCGCGATAGAGTCGAGGTTCTCCTCGTCCGGCTGACCCAAATCAACGGTAAAGGCGTGGACGTTCAGCCCCTGCGAGGCCAGCCAGTGGGTGACCGTGCAGCTATCCAGCCCGCCGGAGACGGCCCCGGCGAAGTCCTTGATGCCCTGTTTCTTGAGTTCGGATATGTTCACTTCTTACACCTTGGGAGTGGCTTTCGCTGCGGCGGTCATGCCCGCGTCGAGCCTCTTCAACGCCTGGCTAATCTCGTCCGGGCTGACGGTGAGCGGCGGCATGAGCCGGACGGCGTTGGGCCGCACGGCGTTGAGCAGCAGACCGAGTTCGTTGCACTCCTTGAGCACCGCGGCGGACATCTCGCGGTCGAACTGGACGGCGATGAGCAGCCCCATGCCGCGGACGTCGGTGATGAAGCTGTGCTTCTTCTTGAGTTCCTTAAGGCCGGTCATGATGATAGCCCCTTGCTTCTTGGCCGCGCCCGCGATGTTGTGCTCGATGACGTAGCGCACGGTGGCGTTGGCTGCGGCACAGGTGACGGGGTTGCCGCCGAAGGTCGAGCCGTGCTCGCCGGGAACCAGCGCGCAGGCGTGTTCTTTAGCCATGAACGCACCGATGGGCATACCGCCGCCGAGGCCCTTGGCCAGGGTGACCACGTCCGGCTCGATGCCGAACGCCTCGTAGCCGAACAGCGTGCCCAGCCGTCCGATGCCCGTCTGCACCTCGTCCAGCATCAAAAGCAAGCCCTGCTCGTCACACCACTTGCGGACCTGCTTGAAGTAGTCGGCGTCGGGGATGTTCACACCGCCCTCGCCCTGCACCGGCTCCAGCATGATGGCCGCCGTCCTGTCGGTGGTGGCAGCCATGATGGCCTCCACGTCGTTGAAGGGGACGTACTGGAAGCCCTCGGGTATGGGCGCGAAGCTCTTGTGGTGTGTCGGCTGCGCCGTGGCCGCGATCATGTTCATGGTGCGACCGTGGAACGAGTTGTTGGCGGTGATAACCTCGAACGCACCGTCGCGGTTCGCCCTGCCCCACTTGCGGGCCAGCTTCACCGCGCCCTCGTTGGCCTCGGCGCCGCTGTTGCCGATGAACACCCTGTCCAGCACACTGTTCTCCACCAGCGCCTGCACCAGCTCTATCTGGGGCGTGGTGTAGAACTGGTTGGACGTCTGCATGAGCGTGTGCGCCTGCTTGGACACGGCGTCGGCGACGACCGGGTGGGAGTGTCCCAGCGTGTCCACCGCCCAGCCCGAGGTGAAGTCCAGGTACTCCTTGCCCTTGTCGTCCCACACCCTGGTGCCTTCGCCACGCACGAGCACGATGGGCTGACGGCGCACCGTCTGCATGTAGTATTTCTTCTCCAGTGCTATCCAGTCTGTCGCCATCGTGCTCCTCCTGCTACGTTTTCTATTCAGCCCGTGAGCTGAAAACCACTCAATGGTACATTGCGGACGCCGCGAAGGAAACTTGGGGAAGGACTGCCGGGGAATCCGGGCGTCCCTGGCTTGTTAGCCGATACGGGTGCCGCGCGCGTTGCCCTCGTAGGCGTCCAGCAGCGCGCCGGGCCTACGCCCGTCGAGGATGTGCGTCTCGCCCACGCTGCCCAGCGCCTTGAGGCAGGCTTCCAGCTTGGGCACCATGCCACCGCCGGCGATGCCGGAGTTCATAAGCGACCGGGCCTGCCGCTCGGTGAGCCTGGGAATGAGCCGCTTGGAGGTGTCCAGCACGCCCTCGACGTCGGTGAGCATGAACAGCCGCGAGGCGCTCATGGCGGCGGCGATTTCGCCCGCGGCGACGTCGGCGTTGACGTTCAGCATCTGGGCATTTTTGGCCACGGCGACGGGCGCGATGACGGGGACGAGTCCGGCGGAAATGATGCCCTGGATGGGGGCAACGTTAACCTGCGTGACCCGCCCTACGAGGCCGAGTTCGGGGTCTTGAATCTCTGCCCGGAGGATGCCCCCGTCCACTCCGGATATACCCACGGCGCTGACGCCCAGGTTGTTCAGGGAGTTGACCAGCTGTTTGTTCACCAAACCTGTGAGGACTGCCACAACGATGTCCAAACTTGCCGCGTCGGTGACGCGCAGGCCACGCACGAATTTCGCACGGATACCCTGCCTGTCCATCCATTCGGTGATGATTTTGCCGCCGCCGTGCACGATGACGGGCTGGATGCCCTGCTTGTGCAGCGCGGCGACGTCTTTGAGCGAGGTGTCGTGCTCGCCGAGGGTGCTGCCGCCTATCTTGATGACGACGAGGGGTTTGGCGGGCTCGGTGGCCGCTTCGGTTGCGTCGGCGGATTCGGGCATGGGTTGCTCGCTGTGTTCCGGCACGGTATCGGACGGGCTATGGAGTGGCGATGCTGGCGTCATAACGGTTCACGGCCTAGGTGCTGTACGCCGAGTTTTCGATGATATAGGCCTCGGTGAGGTCGCAGCCCCAGGCGGTGGCGCTCTCCTTGCCCTGATTGAGGGTTATCTGGAAGGTGACGTTATCGCCGCTCATGGAGCTGACTACGGCGTCGCGCGAATAGGGGATGGAGATGCCGTTGTGGACGATCTGGATGCCGTTCACGTAGATATCGATTTTGGATTCGTCGAGGTTGGCCCCGCTCTTGCCCACGGCCATCATGATGCGGCCCCAGTTGGGGTCGCGGCCATGCACCATGGTTTTCACCAGCAGCGAGGCGGCGACGGAGCGGGCGGCGAGGCGGGCGTCCTTCTTGGCCTTGGCGCCGTCCACGACGACCTCGATGAGCCGCTGGGCGCCTTCGGCGTCGCGCACCAGCTCCTTGGCGAGGGCCTGGCAGACGTAGGTGAGGGCTTCCTGGAAGGCCGCGCCGTCTGCGCCGCCGGCTATCTTCGTCCCGCCTCTGGCGCCGTTGGCCATGAGGATGACGGTGTCGTTGGTGGACTGGTCGCCGTCCACGTCAATCATATTGAAGGAGTCGTCCACGGCCTGCTTGAGCGCGGTTTGGGCGTAGGCCGGGTCGAGGTCGGCATCGGTGGTGACGAAGCCGAGCATGGTGGCCATGTTGGGGTGAATCATACCCGCGCCCTTGGCCGCGCCGCCGATGGTCACTTTTTTGCCGGAGATTTCCACGGAGGCGGCGAACTGCTTGGGATGGCTGTCGGTGGTCATGATGGAGCGGGCGAAGTCGTTGCCGCCCTTGCCGTCGAGTTTGATGTTGCCCAGGTTCTGCCGGATTAGGGCCATAGGCAGCTCGACGCCTATCATGCCGGTGCTGCACACCAGCACGTCCTCAGGTGCGACGTCCACGTGGGAGGCGGCCAGCGCGGCCATCTCGGTGGCGTCCTTGAGGCCCTGCGCGCCGACGGCACAGTTGGCGCAGCCGGAGTTGGCGACGACGGCCCGTCCGGTGCCCTTCTTGGCCCGCTTGCGGCTGAGGGTGACGGAGGGGGAGACGACCTTGTTGGAGGTGAACACGGCGGCGATGGTGGCGGGGTCGTCGGACAGGATGATGCCGAGGTCGAGGATGCCTTCACTGGGCGTCTTGAGCCCGGCGTAGGTGCCGCCTGCCTTGAATCCTTTGGCGGAGGTGACTCCGCCGCCCTGGATGAGTTCTATCATCGCTGCCATGTGGTGTCCCCAAAACCTAAATACGGCACCCGTGGGTGCCGATGTCGTACCAAAAAGTATAGCACACGCTATGGACAGGCACGCAGGGGCTACGGGCAGGGCGAGCCCTGCACCCCGGGAAGCGCTTCCGCGGCAGGGTGGGAGGTGGCATGCAGAACGGAACCTTACCGCAAAGCGCACTTGGTTCTCGTCCTTCGACAGGCTCAGGACGAACGGGTTACGGGCGTGCGACGTGTGTGGATATCGGCAGATGTGTAGAATAGCGGGCGAAGTCAGATACACACGAGGGGGATAGACATGGCGAATATCACACGAATGGACGCGGTGGAGCTGTGCGACGCGGCTATCGCGAAGGCGCAGGGTATGGGCATCAAGGTGACGGTGTCGGTGGTTGACGCGGGCGGGCATCTGGTGACCATGCAGCGGATGGAGGGCGCGTTGCTGCTGTCCATCGAAATCAGCAAAGGCAAGGCGTTGACGTCGGTGCTGTTCGGGGTGCCCAGCGTGGATACGGTGGCACGAAACGAGAATCCGGCGATGCAGGCGGCGCAGTTACAGATGGGCGGGAAGTTCGTGATGGCGCAGGGCGCTCTGCCTATCAAACGCAACGGCGAGCTGCTGGGGGCCATCGGCGTGAGCGGGGCGAAGAGCGACGAGGACGAGGACTGCGCGCGGGCTGCGCTGACCAAATTAGGTTTTGCGTAGGCTGATGCGAACCGGCTTTTTCCGTACATTTAGCTAGGACAAGGTCTGAATAGTATGCTATCTATGGCCTTCTCTTATTAATCGATTTTCGGCCTCATCTAGTCCTTCTTCAAGGCCCATGGTCGCTCGTAGCCTCAGTTGAATTGGTTCATCGATAATGTTCAACTTTTGAAGAATCTTTGGTAGATTCTTATAGCTGAACTCTCTTCGTAGATATGTCTCTGGGTTCATATGTTTTGTATGCGAATAGAAGGTCGCTAGGCCAGGGTACAGCCTTCCAGCCTCGGTAAGTCGGCGCCAAATCTCCTTCTTAGATTTAGCGTCTTCGAAATATGACAACCAAGCTTGCATGTAGCGCCTCTCGGCTAAATTTACTACATGCTCTTTCTCGCCCACGAGTTGAGTTTTTATCTTCTGAACAGCTTCATAATGCTCTTTTCTTACCCATACATGTGATCCGCATGATTTTCCTGATTCATACTCGTAATAAGTGTGAAGTAAATAAACCTGTTTACACTTCGGACAATTCATCTCCCATCGCCGCTCTGACCTATTCCAGTCGTCCACAAATGATTTGGCAGTATACGTTCCTTCACCACACGGGCATTCAAGTTCGTTGCTACTAATTTCTTCCCAACTCATGATGTCTGTCCTTACTCTGAGTCTGATTTGCAACCCAATATGCCAATTAATGG
>JAQBWG010000076.1 GCA_027625225.1 Chloroflexota bacterium
TTACGTTGTAGTGATTCTATCGCGTTCATAATAAACTCTCGAACCGTCTCTTGTGTCTCGGTTTGAAGAGCTTCTTCCAAGCTGTTTATGGCCGACGGGTCTCCGATTTGAGACAGACCCAACGCCGCGCGCATGCGCACCGTCGCCGCAGGGTCCTCCTTTAATGTTCGCACAAGGTCGGCAATAAAGCTCGAATCGCCAATGCTGCCCAGCGTGAGCGCGGCCTGCGCGCGAACATCTGCCGCCGACTCGTTCGCGACATCGAGAAGTGGCCGCAACGCCTCCGCCACTTCCGCATTACCGACCTCCTTCAGGCTGAACACCGCCTCCCAGCGGCGGTAGTTATCCGTGTCGTTCAGCGCAAGCATCAGTTGAGGCCGTGCTTCGACTCGACCGAAGAAAGCCAGCGCGATGGCCGCGTTGTGCACGAAGATGGGGTCGGAGTCGTCCAAAGCCAGGACGAACGCGACGGACGCCTCCTCTGCCTTCCGGTCTATCGCCGAGAGCGCCCACAACGACCGCCACCGCGGGTGCGGGTTATCGTCATACAGCGCACGGTCTGTGAGCGCCGGAATACCTCGTGCGTCGCCCCTGATTCCCAACTCGTTTACCGCGTCCCAGCGCGTCTTCCAATCAAGGCTTCTGGTGGCCGCAATCAACTCCTCCATCGTCGAGTCGGAATTGGCCACCGTGGGTATCGCGATAGTGGACACTGGTGTCGGTGACGGCTCCGGAGTGGGCGTAGGACTCGGTACGGGAGTAGGCGAAGGTACAAGTGTCGCAGTCGGCACGGGGGTGTTGGTTGGCTCGGATGTTGCAGTGGGCACCGGCGTGGACGTGAGTGTAGCGGCGTTCGCCGGTTCGGGTGTAGCTGATGGCTGAGCGGCCACGGTGGGCGTCGCGGCGGGAGTAGTGCAGGCTGCGACCAGCGCGGCAAAAATCACCATCGTTCCCAGAACGGAACGAAGATGCCGCGCTTGCCCTCGTTTCGTTATCATCGTGCTCACGCCATTCGTCAGTGTGCTGAGATTCTACCATTTCCTACTTCGTGAACACGAAAACCCGACGTCGGGTAGCGTAACGCTTCCGTTATATCGGGGGTGTTTGCCAGGCTCTGGGCAGAATCGGTTCGCCGACGCCGCTGGCCTGCGCGATCCAGTTTTCGATATGCACACCGTCCTTGTAATCGGAGTTTTCGGCGGCGAACACTTCGACCTTGCCCGGCATGGCCTCCGCCAGTTCACCGAGCCGTTCGGGGCCGAACAAGGAGCCGGTGGGGCCGGCGTGGAGCAGGGTAGGGGCTTGGACGTTCGGCGCGAAGTTCCGCAGGTCGAAGAAGGACAGTGTGTTGGCTATTTTTTCCGTTTTTCCGGGATGGGCGCGGAGATAATCGTTGATTTCTTCGAGAGGGTAGGAGAGGGTTTTGGGGGCCAGTTCCATGGTGCGGTAGAACAGCTGGGGCTGTACGACCAGGCCTTTGACTGTGGGTGAAAATGATGTCGTGATAAGGGCGGCATCGTTGCCGTGGACTATGACCTTTGAGGTGTCTACAGACGGGTGCACGAGGAGGTAACGTAGTCCTAAATAGCAATCTCCGATGATGCCCCGGTACACGAATGTGTCGGGGCTTTCGATGCCGGTTGTGAGAAGGTCGGGGAAGTCGGCGGCGAAGGGCACATCGGCTTTGCGTTGGCCGCGCGAGGCGAGAGAGAAGGTGACGTATTTCTCGCGCATGCGGTTCGTCCATCCGGTCAGTATGGGTTGGACGACGCTGCCGTAGAGCGAGGGGTAGTAGCGCGCGGGGAAGGGGCCGTTGCCATTGGGGATGCTGAGGTATCCGAATATCTTGTATCCGTCCAAGCTGGTAAGGGTGACGCCGTACATGGTGGCGTAGCCGGTGTCGCGGATCTCCATATGCTCTACTTCGGCGGTCAGATCGAGGGCGTCAACCGAGGCAACGAGGCCTTGCCAGTATTCGGTGGATGCTTGAGGGCGATAGGACGGGTTTGCGGTCATGTTTTTGGCATCCCGAATTTGTCCATGAGGAAGCGGTCGATGAGCGGGTTGTGGACGTGACGGGCTCCGTCGTGGGACTGGCCGTCGTAGGTGTAGAGCTTTTTGTCTTCGCTTCCGAGGGCTTCGAAAACGGAGAAGCCGGTCTCGGGCGGGCAGATGGAGTCCTGCAGCCCGATGTTCACGATGATGGGGCAGCGGACCTGGGGAGCGAAATTGATGACGTCGTAGTAGGACAGCGTTTCCTCGACGAGCCGGCGGTGGCCGGGGTGCAGCCGCAGGTAGTCGGTGATTTCCTGGTAGGGGTAGGAGTCGGTGAGGGTGCTGGCCCGAACCATGTCGCAAAGGTAGGGCACGGCGGCGGTCGCCGCGGCCACCTGCGGGCGCATGGCGGCGGTCATGATGGCGAGGCCGCCGCCCTGGCTGCTTCCGGTTACGGCGATGCGGGAGGAGTCCACTTCGTCACGCGATTCGAGGAAGTCCACGGCGCGCAGCACGTCCACGTAAAAGCCGCGATAGCCGTAGGTGTCGCGGTCGGTGATGTTGTGGGCGAGCAGGCCGGGGTAGCCGGGGTTGAACTGTGAGCGGCTGCGCACCTTTCCTCTGGGCGCGACGCTGAAGGCGGCGAATCCCAACCTGCTCCAGTTCTTCGGCAGGATGGGGTCGCTCTGGTAGCCGGGGATGTGCAGGACGGCGGGAAGCGGCCTGGTTCGTTTTTTGGGCAGGCAGTACCAGCCGTGGATGCGGATGCTGTCGATGCTTTCGTAGTTGACGCGGTAGACATCCACGTCTTCAGCGGAGCGCAGGTCGTCGCGCACCACCGTGTCGTCCAGTGGAATGGCAGCCTCGACTGCGGAAATGTTCTCCCAGAAGTTCTCGAAGTCTGCCGGTTTGCGTACGTGAATATCGGTTGTACTCATGGTGTTTACGGCTACATCTCCAACGGCCAAACAGCCTATCACGAACAGGGACGTAGTCAATCCGCATAATAGGGGATTTGAGTGCTATACTTCCGCCCATCTTTTTGTAGGTGAAGAACAGAATGACTATCAAAGGTATGTCGGGAAAGATTCAGACGGTGCTCGGGCCCATCGAGCCGGATGAGCTGGGCATCACGCTTACGCACGAGCATTTGCTTATAGACCTGCGCTGTTATTTCGAAATGCCTGATGAAGCGAGCAAGCGCTCATATGTAGACCGGCCTATAACGATGGACATGCTGGGGAAGATTTGGCAGCTGGCGTTCGTGAACAAAGACCAGCAGATATTGCTCGACGAGAAGGCGGCGCTGGAAGAAATACTGAAGTACAAGTACGCGGGCGGGCAGTCCATCGTGGACACCACGAGCATCGGCATCGGGCGCGACCCGCTGGCGCTGGCCCGCATCTCGCGGGCGACGGGACTGAACATCGTGATGGGCGGCAGCCACTACGTGCCGGTGGCGCATCCCGCCGACATGAGTTCGCGCTCGGAGGACGACATCGCGCGGCAAATCATCGGCGACGTGACGGTGGGGGTAGGGGACACCCGCATCAAGACGGGCGTCATCGGGGAAATCGGCAATTTCTATCCGCTATCGGAGAACGAGCGCAAGATTCTGCGGGCGTCGGCGTACGCACATAAAGAGACGGGCGCGCCGATTCTGGTGCACCCGGGCGTGCACCCCGACGCGGTGCTGGAAATCATGGCCATACTGGCCGATTCGGGCGCGAAGCCGGACAAGGTCATCATGGGGCATCTGGACAACATCCGGCCGTTGTCGGCCATCAAGGAACTCGGCACGACGGGGTGCTTCCTGGAGTACGACCGGTTCGGCTCGGAAGACTCGTCGTTCGAGTACCACGTTGGTGAAGTGACGACCTACGCGGTGAGCGATGTGCAGCGGATGGAAGGGCTGGAGTATCTCATCAACGAGGGCTTCGGCGATAAAATCGTCATCGCCCACGACGTGTGCACGAAGGCCGACACTACGGCGTACGGCGGGAAGGGCTACGCGCACATCCTGGAGAACATCGTGCCGAGGATGCGCAAGCGTGGCTTCACCGAGGAGCAGATAGACGCGATTCTGGTGAAGAACCCGGCGAGGGCGCTCACGTTCGTATAGGTTCGTCGCTAGTTTAGATTGCGGGTGCGGTGGCCATCTCCGGTGCAAAGTGCAAGGGGTCTCTCAAGTTCTGCAGCTCGCGGTAGTAGTAAAGCGGGGTGGGTCGTTTTGTCCCAAATTTCAACCTTCTTAAGAATGCGATTTCATCTTTAGTTACATTGCCCTTGAATTGGGGATCCTGTAGAAATTCAGAAAACCCCGGCTCTTCATCCAAAGACGATTCGGGGACCGATTCAACGAACTCAAATCTCCGAACTTGCTGTGTTGCCACATTTGGATTCAGAACCACCACCATGCTAAACGTGTCAAAGTTTATGTCCCAAGATTCGATTAGCGGCTCCCAAAACAACGCAAGATTTTTAGCGGATAACTGAAAGACGTCAGCATTCAAAAACTTCTCGATGACTCTCCTCATTTTTTCATGGTTCAGGTTACTCAGCCGTGCCGTATCGTCAAGCCATCCATCACGTTCCATGCCCCGTCTAGCCTCTTTCTTAGCCACTTCCAGTAATCTGTTCGTAATAAGCCATTCGAATTCGCCCAATGCTTGCAATTCAAATATAGCCCGCACTCGCTTCCGTATTTTCAGAGCACACTTTCGAAGTACCAACGTCCGTGTTCCCATGAGTGAAGGTGTGGGCGGTTCGACCAATCTAGCTTTCAACTCTTCGACACGCTGGAGTGCCGCCAGCTTTGAAAGCTCGCCTTTCGGCAACTCCAAAAACGACTCCATTCTTTCGTACATCTGCGTGCGGTCAGGAGTGGGGGGCAACTTTTTTCTGTTCAATAGCTGCGAGATATAGGACTCTGTCACTTGAGCGGACAACGCCAATTCTCGCTGCCCAAGACCCAACTCCATCAGCCTACGTCGTACCAGAGTGGCGACATCCATATTTATAGCCCTCGCTTTGGTCGATCTAATTTAGTTAAGTACATCTGTCATTCAGACCATCTCACACCGTACTTGACTAGTCAAGTTAATTCAATTACCATACTTAACCAAATGAGTAAATATTCTACTCATTGATCACCGGACCCAAACTTAGATTGGGTTATTGATGATTTTCTGTATAACCGAGGAGGTTAATATGTATATTCGAGAAGTTACAGTCCAGTTAAAGCCCAACAGTCAGGCCAAGTTTACCCAAACGATTGAGAAAGAAGTCATCCCCATGCTTCGCAGGGAGAAGGGTTTCCTGGATGAGTTCACGTTCGTGTCTTCATTCGGGAACAAGGCCGTCGGAATCAGCTTCTGGGACAAGAAAGCAGACGCCGAAGCCTATAACACCAAGACGTACCAACAGGTGTTGAAGTCCCTGTCCACGGTCATTGAAGGAATCCCACAGGTGCAGACCGGTGAGGTTTCCAACTCTACCTGGCACGAGATTACCGCTCAGACCCCGGCTATGGCTGTAAAGGCCTAAATTGATAAGGGCGGAGCTAGCCTCCGCCCTTATCTCTGCCCAATTTCTTTCCAAATCAGCCGGAAGATATTTGTCCGGACTGCGTTCCCGGGGTGAGAACTTGAACGAAACTGATAGCACTTATTTTTACGCAGACGAAGCTGCACATCCCGATAGCTAAAACCAGACGTCGAATACGACACAAGAGAAAAGAGAAAGAGGAGAGAACATGACAACGACGGCGACTAAAAAGACGAACGTAAAGGTGGCTTTCAAGCCCATAGGAAATCGTGTAGTTATTCGTCCTAACGACTCGCAAGAGCAGACGAGTGCGGGTGGTATCTACATCCCCGACACTGCGAAAGAGAAGCCCCAAGAAGGCACGATCGTCGCGGTTGGCCCAGGCAGGCTTGACGATGCAGGCAAGCGTGTGCCGATGGAAGTAAAAGCGGGCGACACGGTAGTCTATTCCAAATACTCGGGCACCGAATACAAGGAAGCCGGTATCGAGTATCTGGTCGTTCGCGAGGACGATATCCTGTTCCTTAAGTAAGCCGATATTCACGTGAAAAACAAACCTTGTCGAGAAAATTCATAACCATCAATAAGAGGAAGAGAAGGAACTACAGTGGCTAAACAACTACGATTCGGAGAAGACGCCCGCAACGCTATGAAGCACGGTATTGACAAGTTGGCAGATACAGTCAGCGTAACTCTTGGGCCAAGAGGTCGTAACGTGGTGATAGATAAGAAATTCGGGCCGCCGCAAATCATCAGCGACGGGGTTACCATTGCCAAAGAAATCGAACTGGAAGACCCGTTCGAGAACATGGGCGCACAGCTTCTCAAAGAAGCCGCGTCCAAAACCAACGATGTGGCCGGCGATGGCACGACGACCGCGACGGTGTTGGCGCAGGCAATCATCCACGAGGGATTCAAGAATATTGCTGCAGGCGCTAACCCAATGGCTATCAAGCGCGGCATCGACAAGGCCGTGATTGCCATGAAGGACGAGATTGGCAAGATGGCCACACCGGTCGAGGGAAAGACGCAGATAGCCCAGGTCGCGTCTCTTTCATCCCATGACGATGCGATGGGCCAACTTATCGCAGAGGTGATGGAGAAGGTCGGCAGGGACGGCGTCATCACCGTCGAGGAGTCCAAAGGACTCAGCGACGAACAGGAATACGTCGAGGGGATGCAAGTCGATCGCGGCTACATCTCTCCCTACTTCATCAACAACACCGAACGGATGGAATCGGTTGTGGAGGACCCATACATCCTCATCACCGACAACAAAGTATCATCCCTCAATGACTTCTTGCCCGCGCTGGAGAATATCCTCAAGGTAAGCAAGAACCTGGTCATCGTGGCGGAAGACATCGAAGGCGAAGCGCTGGCGACCCTGGTGGTCAACAAACTGCGTGGCACCTTAAATTGTCTCGCAATCAAGGCTCCCGGCTTCGGCGACCGCCGGAAGTCTATGCTCGAGGACATGGCCATCCTCACCGGTGGTAAGGTCATCAGTGAAGAACTGGGCCTAAAACTGGACTCCGTTACCGTTGAAGACCTCGGTCGCTGCCGCAGAGTCGTATCTACCAAAGAGGACACGACATTTGTGGACGGTGCCGGGACCGAATCAGACATTCAGGGCCGCATCAAACAGATTAAAGCGCAGATTGAGGACACAACCTCAGACTACGACCGCGAGAAGTTGCAGGAGCGCTTGGCGAAGCTTTCAGGCGGTATAGCTATAATTAAGGTCGGCGCCGCGACCGAGATAGAACTGAAAGAGAAGAAAAACCGCATCGAGGACGCACTCTCGGCCACCAGAGCTGCCGTTGAAGAGGGTATCGTCCCCGGCGGCGGACTCGCCTTACTCCGGTCTCGCGACGCCATCAAGAAGCTCAAGCTCGAAGGCGATGAAGCAACAGGTGGGAACATCCTCCGGAAGGCCGTCGAGATTCCCATTAAACTCATCGCTCGCAACTCCGGCGCCGCTGGCGAGGTGATCCTCGATGAGAGCTTGAAGGGGAAAGGCGACTGGGGTTTCGATGCCGAGGCTATGGAATTCACCAACCTGCTTAAACGGGGCATCATGGACCCGGCTAAGGTGACCAGAGCCGCTCTTGAGAATGCGGCTAGCGTGGCGGGCATGGTACTTACGACCGAGACGTTGGTCACAGATATCAAGGAGAAAGTACCTGCGGGTGCGTCTTCTGCGCCACCGATGGACTACTAAGAAGCAAAGCACAGTTATAAAAAGGAGAGGCCCCTTTTCAGGGGCCTCTCCTTTTTCGTCAAAGGTCTTGAAGATATCACTGCATATTGGGGATGAAAGGCTTGCACGCTTTGCTGCGACAGGTAACTGTCTTAACCAAGTATCGATGCCTAATAGCTGAATTTCACTTGGAACTTCTATATGGGTATTGGGAGATGGAGCAGGGTCAGAGTTCGACCTTCCAACAATCTTGAGGCCGGGCTGTATCCGATAATCGGCGTTCGTCAATAGGAAATGTCCAGGGCCTCGTAAATGGAGGCTAGCTCACTAAGCAGGGTCGAACTGTACCCGGAACACGGGCAGGTACTGTTG
>JAQBWG010000077.1 GCA_027625225.1 Chloroflexota bacterium
CGGAAACAGTCACGGCGGGGGCGGTAAGTCTCAGCTCTCCGGTGGTGCTGGCGGGTCCGGCTCGTTCGGTGGAAATGGTGGAGAGGGTGGAGGCGGAGCCGGTGGTCTTAACGGTGGCGGTGGTGGCGGTGGATACTCCGGCGGCGGCGGTGGAAACGGCACGACCGGTGCCAACGGTGTCGGGGGCGGTCTCGGACTCGCTGACGATTTCGAATGCGAGGTTGGGGAAGGCTTCGAAGAGGCCTGCGGTGTATTCGGCGAGCGCGGGGCCGGAGATGAGGCCGCCGGTGAGCGGGTCCTGGTAGGTTCCGCCGGGTTGCAGTGCGGCGACGATGGCGTCGGGTTTATGGTTGTTCCAAGCGTCGAAGTATCGTTTGGTTGCCTGTAATGCGGTCATGGGGCGCCTCCTGGGTGGGTTGGGGACGAGTATATCAGGCAAGCTGAGCTTGCCCCAGTAGGCAGTGCCTACAACCAATTGAGTGCTCTCAGAGGTAATTGTTAACACAGGTCTGCTGTGTATGGGAGGTGTGTTTAGGCGAGTCGGAGAGACGGACTTCTCACGGAGGCAAGGGCCGATTCCTCATCGTCCCGATTGCATCAGGACTCGCTCGGAATGACAATCTCCGGCTAGAAAAGCATGTAGCCGTTGCCGCGGACGACGCGGATGCTGGAATGGGCGGAGGCGGCTTCGAGCTTGCGGCGTACGCTGCGGACGGTGAGGGCGACTTCGTCGAGGGAGTCACGGTCGGTGGCGAGGTCGCTCCAGACGATGCGGCGGAGTTCTTCGCGGGTGAGGACTTTTCCGGGTCGTATGAGGAAGGCGACGAGGAGTTCGTATTCGCGGTCACGGAGGTCGAGCGGGCGGTCGCCGGCGAGTATTTCGCGATTGCGGGCCTGGAGGGTGAGGTCGCCGTGCCTGAGGCTACCCACAGCGGCAGAGCGCGTGGGCTTGGGCTCTGACTTGGGCTCAGGCTTGGACTTAGGTGGTTCGGGTTTCTCGATGGGGGAGTCTTGCTCTTCGAGCATGCTTTCCCAGAGTGCGGCGGCTTGCCCGGCGATGAGGAGGCCTGCTTCACGTTGGCGTTCGTCCAGCGACTTGGGGCCGTAAAAGCCGGCGGCTCCATAAATCCGGCCCCGGAGTTTGATGGGGCAGACGAGGCCGTGCCGGAAGCCTGCCATGGTTATGCCGAAATTGAGGATGATGGGGTTGACGATGTTGGAGGACAGATCTTTCACCAGGGCCTCGACGACTTCGCCTTGCAGATAGGTTTTCGTGGTCAGCGGATTGGCGTTGGGCGGGAAGACGGTGTTGAGGATGTCGAACTGAGGGAAGATTCTGGTGACGAGGGCTTGGGCCTGGTCAAAGCCGGGGGTGCGGCGCGCTGAGAAGGCGACGAGGCGCACGACATCGAGGTTGGGGTTGTAGTGGGCGATAACGGCGTAGCGCACCCGCAAAATCTTGCGGGCGTTGTCGAGTAATTCTTGAAATCTATCCCAGTCCAACACGGACAACCCCATCCCCCTCCGGTCTCACCAGTTTACGAGGCTGTGAGAGTGTTTGTAAATCGTGTGTCCGCGCATCTAAGAGATAACGCAGGGTCTACACAGTGTCAATGCTGAAGGGCTGTTTTCAGCATGCCAGACAGGGGGAGTAACTAAATTGTAATGCGGGTTGAGTGGGAACGAGAACGGGATTAGATACCTTCGATGAGTGCGGTACGGAGGAGGGCGAGGGCGTCGAAGCTCATGCGGGTGCGGTCGGGTCGTCCGCGTCCGGCGGAGGCGTAGTTGCGGCGGCGGAAGCGGTCGCCGTCGGTGACGGCGATGTAGGTTTCGCCGCGGGAGAGGTTTTCGGAGGTGTCGGACGGGTCGGCGACGGCGTGGATGGCGACGGCGAGGTCGGCGCCAGCTTCTTTGCGGACGGCCCAGGCGAGTTCGTCGGTGAGCTCCTGGTGACGGCTCAGCAGCTCTTCGGAGCGGTGCGGGTGGCGGGACTGTCCGAGGAGCCGGGTGGCGGTGGTGAGGCCGTTGCCGACGATGCCTTCGATGAAATGGCCGGGCGCGGCGTGTTCAAGGCGTTCGGCGAGCATGCCGAAGGTGAGGTCTTCGTAGGAGGCGAGTGTTACGTTTTTGTTACTTATGAGCGCGCCGACGGTGTCCTCCATGGTTTCGTCGTCGGCTGCGAAGACGTGGGTGCCGAGCAGGCGGCGAATGTCGGCCTCGACAGGGGCAATGAGCTTGGCGGCTTCGTCGGGATTGGCTGCTTTAACGGCGATGCGGATGTCTACCTGGCCGGGGTGGGCGAGGATGCCGACGGTGGGGTTTTTGGAGTTGGCGATGAGGTGGCCCATGCGGTGGTCGACGTTGCTTTCGCCGAGCTCGGAGACTTTCAGCACGCGGTAGGTGATGAGGTCGGTGATGCCGAAGCGCTTGCGGGTGTAGGGCATGACTTCGTTCTCGAAGAGCCATTTGAGTTCGAAGGGGACGCCGGGGAGGGCGAAGATGGCTGACTTGCCGGTCTCGACGATGAAGGAGGGTGCGGTGCCGTTGGGGTTGGAGACGGGTGTGGCACCTTCGGGGATGTCGGCCTGGCGTTCGTTGTTGGCGGTCATGACGAAGCCGCGGGAGCGGAAGCGGTTGTGGAGTTCGTCGAGCAGGCGCTGGTCGCGGACGAGGGGTTTGCCGACGACTTTGGCGATGATTTCGCGGGAGATGTCGGCCTGTGTGGGGCCGAGCCCGCCGCTGGTGATGACGAGGTCGGCGCGGCTGACGGCGCGGGTGAGGACTTCGGTTATGCGGTCGGGGTTGTCGCCGACGATGGTCTTGAAGTAGAGGTCGATGCCCATCTGGGCGAGACGCTGGGCCATCCAGGGGGAGTTGGTGTCGGTGATCTGCCCGAGCAGTAGCTCGGAGCCGATGGCGACGATTTCTGCTGTTGCCATTTAGCGCTCTCCTTCAGGGTTCGCGGAGGATTATCCATGTTTGTGGGCGATTGGGGAAGGGCGTTTGCTGGGAGTGTCGGTGAACCGGATATTTCTCACATGACGGATGCTGGATTACGTATAATATGGGAACAGATATTCTGGATGAGGGGATCTTAATGGGCACGATACATAAAGGGGACCTTGGGAAGGAGATCGCCTCCAGGCTCAAGGGTAGCAATGCTCAGGGCGATGAGGCGCTGAATGCGGTGATAGAGGCGATTGAGGAGGCGGTGGCCAAGGGCGATACGGTCAATATCACGGGGTTCGGGAAGTTCGGAAAGCGAAGCGTGAAGGCAAGGACCGCTCCGGCCAGGTTCGGTTCTTCGCAGCGAAAGACTGTCCCCGCCCACAAGCGAGTGTATTTCAAGCCAGGGGCCGTTCTGCGTAAAGAGGCAGATGCTGAGTGGTATGCGCAGGCGATGAACAGGGCGAAAAACTTCGTCTCAGGTGTGATTCGAGACAGTTCGAACTAAGCAATCCAAACGCAATCAAGTCCGAAGGGCGGCTCATCGAGCCGCCCTTCGTGTTTTGGGGTGAGTGACGTCTAGCGGGTGTCCTAGCGGCGGTAGATGTGTCCGGCGCGGACGGTGTGGACGTGGGAGAGACGTTTGTTGGCTTCCACGAAGACTTCATGGGCGTCGTAGAGTTTGAATTTGCCTTCGTCTATACGCAGGAGTGTCGCATCGCCGATGGCACCCACTTTAAGCGTACCGAGGCGGTCGTGGATGCCCATGATTTTGGCGGGGACGTGGGTGCTGAGGTTGATGACGTCGTCGAGAGGCATGCCCATGTGCCAAAACTTGGACAGGGTGGTGACCTGGTCGAAGACGGGGCCTTCGATATTGTAGCGGTGGACGTCGGAGCTGATGTTGCCGGGGAAGAAGCCCTGGGCGAAAGCCTGCTCCGCGACACGGAAGGAGAAGGAGCCGCCGCCGTGTCCGACGTCGAAGATGACGCCGCGCTTGCGGGCCTCGAGGATGCCGGGGTAGATCTTGCCGACGTCGTCGAGGATGCCGTGCTTGAGGCCGTGGAAGGAGTGGGTGACGACGTCTCCAGGGCGGAGCATGGCGGTGAGTTCGTCCAGCCGCCGGACGGTATTGCCCATGTGGGTCATGACGAAGCCGTCGATGGCTTCGGCGGCCTCGAGGGCGCGCTGGAGTCCGGCGATGTCGTTGTCGCCGGCGATGTGCTGGGCGAGGCGGGCCTTGATGCCGAGGATGACGTCGCGGTTCTTGCGGGCGGTGGCGACGGCCATTTCGACGTCCGCGAAGCGGATGTCGAACAGCTCGCCGGTCTCGATAGGGCCGAGTCCGATGGAGGCGATGTTCAGCAGGGCGTAGATACGGGTCTGGGCCTGCTCGATGATGAAGCGGCGGAAGCCGTCGAAGGGGAGGGCGCCTGATGTTCCCGCGTCGAGGACGGTGGTGACGCCTTTTGAGATTGCTGCGGTGTCGGGGTCGACGCCAAAGTGGTTGCCGCCCCAGTAGACGTGGACGTGGAGGTCTACAAGGCCGGGGACGACGAGCAAGTCTGTGGCGTCGAGGACGTGGTCGGCGTCTTTTTCGGGGATGGAGGCTGCGAGGGCGGCGACCTTGCCGTTGGCGAAGGCGATGTCGCGTTTGGCGTTGAGTTTTTGGGAGGGGTCGAGGGCGGTGCCTTTTTTGATGAGCAGGTCGTATTTCATGGGGTTCCTTTCGGCAACGGCTAGGGTTTGGCGTGCTTCGACAAGCTCAGCACGAACGGTAAATAAGCAAAGCAGTTCACCACAATATGCGAGGCTCTGTTCACGGTTTGGCGTTGAGTTCTTGTTTGAGACGGGCGGCGACGATTTCGAGTTCGTCGTCGTCCACGCTCAAGGGGTGGACGGCGAGGTTGTCGGGGTCGCTGAGGGTGTGCATGAAGATGGGAGGGTCGCCATCCTGCATGCGCTGGAGGACGGTGTTGCGCGAGGGGCCCCGCCATTGCGGCGTGAAGTGGAGGACGGCCATAGGGAGGAGCCAGTCGCGCTTGTCGTAGCGGAGGGTGAGGTCGAGGCCGGGCATCTCGCCGATGGTGTCTATGACGTGTTGGGCCATGCGGCGGTAGTGAGCGGTCTCTTCGGCTTCGTCCTGGGCGATGAAGATGTCGAGGGCTTTCAGGAGGCCGACGATTTCTTCCTTGGCGACTTTCTGGCCGCGGGCGATGGAGAGGTTGGGAGAGGCGTTGAGGCGGGCGGCGGCGATGAGGTCGGAGCGTCCGACGAGGATACCGGTGCCCTGAGGGCCGCGGATGGCCTTGCCGCCGCTATATGTGACCATGTCTGCGCCCCAGGCGATGTATTTCTTGAAGTTTTCGCGGGGCGGGACAACTTCGGCGGCGTCCACGATGACGGGCAGGTTGTGGGCGTGGGCAACCTTGATGACCTGTGGGAGGGTCATGGCGTTGTGTGGCAGATAGGGGGCGACGAGGAAGGCGACGGCGGCGGTGTGCTCGGTGATGGCGGCTTCGATCTGCCAGGGGTGGCAGTGGAGGAAGTTGCCGACGCCGACGAGCTTTGCTCCCGCTGCACGGTAGCCCTGCTCGAAGGGGAAGCGCTGGGTGTTCTGGATGATAATTTCGTTGCGCAGGCCGTCGGTGTCGGGCAGGCGTTCGGCGAGGCCACGGTCGGTGCCGGTCATAACGGCGGCGGCCTGGAGGGTGAGTCCACCTGAGGCGCCGGAGCAGACCATGCCTGCCGGGGCGCCGGTGTATTCGGCGACGATTTGGCCGGCACGGTCGTTGAGGGCGTGGACGTCTATCATCACCTGGGATGCGGCGCGCATAGCGTCGACGATTTCGGGGCGAAGCTTGGAGCCGCCATGGTGGGTCATGGGGCCGGACGCGGTGATGGCGGGCTTGAGGCCGAGTTCGCGATAGACGTCGCGGTCATCTTTATAGGCATCCATAGTTGAGTCTCCAGGGTTAAAAATCCCGTGGAGTGTACAGAGCGTAGATACACTAAGCAACGGCAAGGGTTATAATCGAAACGATGAAACGTATAGCTGTATTCATAGGCAGCCTTTTGGTGGTGACGGCAGCGCTGCTTCCGGGCTTCGGGCCGCTGGTGGACCACCACTTCGCGGAGAAACTGCCGACGCACGGCCACCTGGGCGGGTATGTTTCCCACACGCATACCTATGAACAGACACACGAGCATGCACACGCGGGACATACGCATGTGCACGAGGCGGATGCCAGCCAACGGGCGGCAGGCGATGTGGTGGTGGTTGTGAACGCAGAGGGTAGCATGGGGTCGCTGCTTTCGTTGACGCAGAATTCTATGGTCCCGCCGGTTGCGGACGGATGGGAGCCCGGTACGTCGATGCTGGGATTTACCGAACGGTTCGACGGCGTAAACGATATCTACATCTCTCCTCAGAGTCCCCCTCCTAAACTCCTCGGTTAATTTTCCGGCTTTTGCGGCGGCGGATCCGCTGTATTCACACGTATTAACCGAGAGGAGTTTATTGTGTTCAAGAAACAGTTACGAGCAGTCATTTTTGCATTGGTAGCGTTTTCGCTCGTCGCGGTGGCGACGATAGGTGTGGCGCTGGCACACGGTGGCCGCGAGGTGGCCGGGAAGTACGAGTTCACGGTAGGGTTCTTTGTGGAACCGGCGTATGAGGGCATCAAGACCGGTCTGGATCTGCGGGTGACGAAGCCCGCCGAGGAAGAGGCCATGATGGACCACGAGCACATGGACATGGACGAAGGAATGGATATCGACCTAGAGACGCACGGTGCGGTGTTCAGCGGCACGCTCGAATCCGGCGAGACGTTCAGCTTCGAGTTCACGGAGGACTTTCACGGCCTGACAGTTCCATATCATAGCCATAATAGCGGCCAGGGTGGAACGGTCATGGTGATGGACTCGGCCACCAATTCGGGTACGGTTAGCGTCGAGATTCACGACGGGATGTTCGAGCCGTCGTCGGTTATGGTGCAGCCGGGCACGACGGTGATGTGGACGAATATGGACGACCATCAGCAGACGGTGACCAGCGGGCCGCATTCGTCGTTCACCGGGGAAGAAACTTCTCACGACGAGCACGCAACCACAGTGCCTGTGGAGGGCCTGAATGAAACGCTGGAGGTAGAAGTGACCCATGTGCCTTCCGGTACGTCGAGAGTGTTTCCGATACGCGGGTTATTCAACGACCCCGGGCACTATACGGCTGACTTCATCCCAACCGCATCGGGGCAGTACAGTTTCCGAATCTTTGGAACTATCGAAGGGGTTGCTATAAACGAGACGTTCACATCGGAGGTGGACGGATTCAATTCGATGCAATCGTCCGGAGATATCCAGTTCCCCAACCAGCTTCCTGAGCTTCGAGAGTTGGAGGCGGCGGCGCAGGGTGCGCTGAGCACGGCCCAGCAGGCGGAAATTAAGGCTGCCGACAGCGGTGGCTCAGGCCTGGCGGTTACGGGCATCGCGCTGGGCGCGGTGGGTATCGTTAGCGGGCTTGGTGGACTTGCCTTTGCGTTCATGAAGAAACCAGGTTAGTCGAATATCATCCGGTCAGGCGGGATTTCCCGCCTGACCGGATTCGGGCATGTATGTGATGCGAGTCGTTTTTCAACATAGAGTCCCAATCGCGATAGTCACGTCGCTAGCTCTGGTGCTGGCTGTGTGGCTTTCGTTCGTTTTGGTCGCGGAGGCGCACGCGGACCTGGTGTTCGCAGATCCGGCGCCGGGGTCGGTGGTGGACGAGGCGCCGACGCAGGTCGTGGGGTGGTTCACGGAGGCTATGGAGCCGGCGTTCAGCAAGATGCAAGTGTTGAACACGGACGGCGAGCGAGTTGACTTGAATGACAGTGTGGTGGACTCCGGCGATTCGAGAGTGATGTCGGTCAGCTTGCCGCCGGACCTGCCGAAGGGTAGTTACACGGTGGTGTGGAACAATCTGTCGCCAGTTGACGGACATACGCTGCGGGGGGCGTTCGTGTTCCACATCGGCGAGGCGACGGGCATCGCGGCGGTGGACGTAGATTCGGAGCCGCCGCTGTTACAGTCGCAGGCCGACCCGTTCCTGCGATGGCTGGTTTTGCTGGGGGCGTTCGTGGCGGTCGGCGCGGCAGGGTTT
>JAQBWG010000078.1 GCA_027625225.1 Chloroflexota bacterium
ACCCACACACCTCCAGCGCCGGTAACATAGGCGTTGCCCTGGGTGTCCACCTTCATGCCGTCACCCGCAGGCTTTCGGGGATGCTCCATGTCCAGCCAGATGCGTTCGTTGGCGAGGGTGCCGTCCGGCTTCACGTCGAAGGCGTGTACGGTGTTGTCCTGGGAGTTGACGACATAGAGCACTTTTTCGTCCGGCGAGAAGGCGAGGCCGTTGGGCTTTTCGATGGTATCGGCGACCCTGTCCACTTCGCCCAAACCGGAGATGCGGTACACGCCGCACACGTCCTGCGAGGCGAGAGACGGTGCGAGCCAGGACTCCTCGTCCCCCAGGAAATACGGGTCGGTGAAGTAGACGTCACCGTTGTTCTTCACCACCACGTCGTTAGGGGCATTAAACACCTTGCCATCATAGTGACTGGCGATGGTTGTGATGGAGCCGTCGTGCTCGCGGCGGGTCATTCGTCTGAGGGTGCCCTCGCAAGCTATCAGCCTGCCTTGAAGGTCGAGGGTGAGACCGTTCGCTCCACCGGAGTTGACACGCTCCTTGCCGAACCAGAACGGTGGGTAAAAGCGCACAATCTCTTCATGAATGATATCGCTGAAAATCACATAGCCCTGGGGGAGAAAGACGGGCCCCTCAGGGAAGCCGAACTTGTCGCTAACCTTCCACAGAGGCTTGGTATCCACGAGGTCGTTGAAGCGTTTATCGAAGACAACGTTGTCCACAGGGGCCTCCTGATGTCAGGTTTATCTGAGTTCGCGAGGCAGTACGAAGGTTACATCCTCTTCGACACCGTCGATGGGGAGTACCTCTTCGGGTTCTAGGGTCTTGATTACGGCGTCGACAAGCTCGTCCGGCGTAGAAGCACCCGAGGTGATACCGACCGTCTCGACACCGTCAAGCCACGATGCTTGAAGTTCTTCGGGGCCGTTAATGAGGTAAGCGGTGACGCCCTGGGCCTCGGCAACATCGCGAAGACGATTGCAGTTGGAACTGTTGGGCGCGCCAATAACAAGCACAAGGTCAACCATCTTGCTCAGTTCTTTCACCGCCGCCTGCCGGTTAGTCGTGGCGTAGCACAGGTCGTTACGGACGGTAACTGCGTTGAAGTACTGCTTCACATGGTCAATGGAGCGCTCTGTGTCGTCCACGGAGAGCGTGGTCTGAGTAAGCACTGCGACCGGAGTATCGGCATCCCAGTCCTTGGGGAGTGAAAAGGCTTCACGGTCGTCCACCAGGTGCATGTTCTCGTGTCCCATGGTGCCTACGACTTCCTGGTGCCCGCGATGGCCCACCAGCACGAGCTTCTTGCCCTGCTTGGCGTATTTCCGCGCTTCGTTGTGCACCTTGGTCACGAGCGGACACGTCGCATCCACCACGTGAAGGTTGCGTTCTTCGGCCTTGGCGAAGTCTTCCGGAGGCGAGCCGTGCGCGGAGAAGACGACGCGGGAACCTTCGGGAATCTCCTCAACGTTTTCTACTGTGATTGCGCCCTTATTCTCTAGGGTCTGAACAACATAAGGGTTATGCACAATCTGGTGCTTCACGTACACGGGAGGGCCATACTTCTTCAGGGCCAATTCGACAACGTCAATGGCCCGAACCACACCCGCGCAGAACCCGCGCGGCACCCCTAGATACACCTTCATCAGCTTGCCCTCCGGCATGTATAGCCTGTTTTCAAGCTCGCAGATTCTATCATAACAGCTATGGATTCCCCTTCAAATCTCAACGCGGCATCATACCGAAGACACGCACCTGTAGTCGGGTATAATACCGTGGTATTCCGTCGGTAAGGCGTTATTTGAGGAAGTGCGGCATATGAAACTGGCAACGAGGATGAGCCGCCTGGGCACAGAGACCGCGTTCGAGGTCCTGGCCAAGGCCAAGAAACTGGAAGCAGAAGGCAAGGAGATTGTCCATCTGGAAATCGGCGAGCCCGATTTCGATACCCCGGCCAACATCATTAAGGCGGGGACGAATGCCCTCAACAACGGATTCACCCACTATGGCCCGTCGCCCGGGCTGCCCGACCTGCGCAAGCGCATCGCCGAAGACGTGGCGGTGACTCGCGACATCCCCGTCACGGCTGACAACGTGGTGGTGACGCCGGGCGGCAAGCCCATCATGTTCTTCTCCATCCTGGCGCTGATCGACCAGGGCGACGAAGTGCTCTACCCCAACCCTGGCTTTCCCATCTACGAGTCCATGATCAACTTCGTGGGGGGCAAGGCCGTGCCTATGCAGCTTCACGAGTCCAAAGACTTCAACGTGGACATCGACGAAGTCGCGCGGCAGATAACTCCCAAAACCAAAATGCTTATCCTCAACTCGCCCAACAACCCTTGCGGCAGTTTGATGACAAGGGACGAAATCAAGGCCATCGCCGAACTCGCGGTAAAACACGACATTATCGTGCTGGCCGACGAGATTTACAAACGATTCCTCTACGAAGGCGAACACCACAGCATCACCCAGTTCCCTGGGATGCTCGAGCGCACCATCATCCTCGACGGCTTCTCCAAGACGTACGCCATGACCGGTTGGCGCATCGGATACGGTGTGATGCCGCAGTCACTGGTCGAGCCGATTTCCAGGCTCGTGACGAACAGCGTGTCCTGCACCGCGAGTGCTGTCCAAATGGCAGCGCTGGAAGCGATAAGTGGTTCGCAGGAAGAAGCGTACGGCATCGTTCGCGAGTTCAAAAAACGGCGCGACATTCTGGTGAACGGCCTCAACAAAATCCCCGGTATCAAATGCTTGAACCCCAAGGGGGCGTTCTACGTATTCCCCAACATTCAGGGCACGGGTATGAGCAGCCGCCAGTTCGCTGATGAGTTGCTATCCGAGGGCGGTGTCGCCGCCCTGGCTGGCGAAGCGTTCGGCCACTACGGTAAGGGCTATCTGCGATTCTCGTTCGCCAATTCGGCGGAGAACATCCAGAAAGCACTCGGTCGCATAGACGCGTTTGTGAAGAGCAAAAAGAAGTAGCGAGTTCTATGCGCACGTTCCGGCTGGCAATGGCCCAGGTCAACATGACCGTGGGCGACCTGAACAGCAATACCGGGAAAATCGTCGCTTACATCGAGATGGCACGTGCGCAAGGCGCCGACCTCGTCGCCTTCCCCGAACTCGCCATCACCGGCTACCCACCGGAAGACCTGGTCTTCAAGCGGCAGTTCGTCAAGGACAACCTCGTCAAGATGCACGAGGTCGTGAAAGCGTCCAAAGGCATCGCAGTGGTGGTCGGATTCATAGACGCGGACACCGATGTCTACAACGCCGCCGCCGTTGCCTGTGACGGCAAGCTCCTCGGTGTCTATCGCAAGATGCACCTTCCCAACTACGGCGTGTTCGACGAAGCGCGCTACTTCAAACGTGGCGAAAGCTGCCCTGTATACGTCATCAACGGCATAACCATCGGCGTAAACGTGTGCGAAGACATCTGGTACGCGGGCGGACCCACCGTTCCTCAGAGCAGGGCGGGCGCCGACGTCATCGTCAACATCAACGGTTCACCCTTCCACGCCGGCAAACGCACATTCCGTGAGAAGATGCTGGCGACGCGTGCACGCGACAACGCCGTGCATATCGCCTATCTGAACCTTGTCGGCGGCCAGGACGAACTGGTCTTCGACGGCGGCGGCATGGTATTTGACCCGCAGGGCAACGTGCTTGTGCGCGGCCCTCAGTTTGAGGAAACACTGCTGCTGGCAGATCTGAACCTTGAGCCAGCAAGGGCCAAGCCGCAGCCGTCCAAAGACAAATCTGTCCTCGAATGGCAAACCAAACCCGCTCCTGTCATACAGGCGACGGGCCGGTTAAGTAGCAAGCCAAAGCCGAGGATTGAGCATATGGTCGTCGAGCCACGCGACGAACTCGAAGAGATATACAAAGCCCTGGTGCTGGGGACGCGGGACTATGTCCACAAGATTGGTTTTGAGAAAGTCGTCATCGGCCTCTCGGGCGGCATCGACTCCAGCCTCGTTGCCGCTGTCGCCGTAGACGGCCTAGGCAACGGTAACGTGACCGGCGTAGCCATGCCATCGCGCTTCTCGTCCGAGGGCAGCCTTGCCGATGCACGAAGCCTCGCGCACAACCTGGACATCGAACTGCTCACCCTACCCATCGAGGCGTCGTTCAAAGCCTTCTTGGAAACGCTAACGCCTCACTTCAAAGACTCGGCGTTCGGACTCACCGAAGAAAACCTGCAGTCACGCATACGCGGTAACCTCATAATGGCCCTCTCCAACAAGTTCGGATGGCTGGTGCTTACCACTGGCAACAAAAGCGAGATGGCAACCGGCTACGCGACCCTGTACGGCGACATGTCCGGCGGGTTCGCGGTCATCAAGGATGTGCCCAAAACCCTCGTATACAGGTTGTGTGAGTATCGAAACACTCTCGGCAGCAAGCCTGTGATTCCCCAGAGCGTGATGACAAAGGCACCCACCGCTGAACTTCGACCCAACCAAAAAGACGAGGACAGCCTGCCACCGTCCCCAGTCCTCGACCCTATCCTCAAGGCGTACGTCGAGGACGACCGGACATATGAAGAAATCGTCGGGATGGGGTACCCTGAAGAGATGGTGAAACAGGTCATCGGGTTGGTAGACCGGAGCGAATACAAGCGCCGTCAGGCACCGCCTGGCGTGAAAATCACGCCGCGCAACTTCGGGCGCGACCGCCGGATGCCCATTGCCAATCGCTATAAGCCTTACTAAGGACGTGATGATGAAGTACGGAGTTGTATTCCCTCAAACAGAGATAGGGGCCGATCCTGCCGCCGTGCGAGCCTTCGCAGTGGCAGCGGAGGAACTAGGTTTCGACCACCTTATCGCCTACGACCACGTCCTTGGAGTTGACGCCAGTAACCATCCGAACTGGAAGGGGTTCTACGACTACAAGGACATGTTCCACGAAATCTTCGTACTGTTCGGCTACCTCGCCGGAGCAACCACCAGGCTTGGCCTGGCGACCGGCGTGCTCGTCCTGCCCCAGCGCCAGACGGCGCTTGTCGCCAAACAGGCCGCGGCGATAGACGTGTTGAGTAACGGACGGCTTCGCCTGGGTGTCGGCGTCGGTTGGAACTTCGTCGAGTACGAGGCCCTCAACGAAGACTTCTCCAACCGCGGCCTCCGCTCGGAAGAGCAGATCGAAATACTCAAGAAACTGTGGACGCAAGACCTCGTCACCTTCAAAGGCCGCTGGCACAAGATAACCGATGCTGGCATCAGCCCGCTCCCCGTCCAAAAACCCATCCCCGTCTGGTTCGGTGGAGGCGCGGAGCAAGTACTTCAACGCATCGCCAAAATGGGGGACGGCTGGTTCATCCCCGGCTACGGCGAACTGCCCGACGCCGAGTGGAAAGGCAAGTATGCACAGCTGCAACAGTTTGCAAAAAAAGAAGGGCGCGACATCGCATCCATCGGCATCGAAAAAATCGTCAAGGCATCCAAATCCCATGACCTGCTCAAGAAGCAGGCCGATGCCTGGAAACAGGCCGGCACGACCCACTTTTCGGTGAGCACAATGGGACAGGGACTGAAAACGCCTGACGACCACATTGAAGCCATCCGTATCTTTAAAGAAGCCGTGTCGGGTTAACGTGGCCGACCTCAAACGCACATCCCTGCACCAAACCCACGTCGCCGCAGGCGGCCGCATGGTGCCGTTTGCCGGCTGGGACATGCCCGTGCAGTACTCCAGCATTCTCGACGAGGCCCGCGCCGTCCGCACCAGCGTCGGCCTGTTCGACGTATCGCACATGGGTCGTGTGGACATCAGCGGCCCCGACGCCGAAGCCTTTCTCGACAGCATCTACAGCAGCAGCGTTCCCAAGCTCAAGATTGGACGTGGTCGCTACGGCGTCATCTGCAACGAAGACGGTGGCATCATTGACGACTGCATCCTGTACAAGTTCGGTGAAGACCGCTTCCGCCTGGTCCCCAACGCCTCCAACACCGAGGCCGTGCTCGACTGGCTGGACCGCTGGAACAGCAACGATGTCTCCATCGAGAACACCACTGCCGAAACAGCCATGATTGCCATACAAGGCCCCAAGGCCCAGGCGATACTGCAAGAATTGACACCACACGACCTCTCGTCACTCAAGCCGTTCAATTTCGCCGAGTCCAACGTCTCGGACACACCTGCCATGATTGCCCGCACCGGCTACACCGGCGAGGACGGCTTCGAGCTAATGATGTCCGCCGACAAAGCGACCAGCATCTGGGACGCGCTCACGGAACGCGGTGCCATGCCCTGCGGTCTGGGTGCGCGCGACGTGCTTCGCCTCGAAGCCGGGCTACTTCTACACGGCAACGACATGAACACCGACATCAATCCCTACGAGGCCGGCCTCGACCGGTTCGTAGACCCCGACCGCGACAACTACATCGTCGGCGAAACACTCCGCCGTATACGCGACGACGGCCCTGAGCGGAAACTGGTCGGCTTCACCATGCAGGGACGCGGCGGCGTGCCCAGGCACGGCTACTCCATCATGGACGGCAGCCAGAAAATCGGTGAGGTATCCAGCGGTGGTTTCTCCCCCACGCTTGATAGTAATATAGGTATGGGATATGTTCGTAGCCAGTACACATCTCCCGGAACACCCTTAACCGTAGACATACGGGGACGAACGGCAGACATCAAGGTCGTTACCCTCCCCTTCTATTCCCGTAGGAGAGACTGATGAATCCTCCCGATTTGAAATACTCCAAAGAGCACGAATGGGTGCGCATGGATGGCGATACCGCTATCGTCGGCATCACCCGGTTCGCAGCCGATAGCCTCGGCGATGTTGTATATGTAGACCTGCCTGAAGAAGGCTCCTCAATCAGCCAGTTTCAGAAGATGGGCGAGATTGAGTCTGTGAAAGCAGTCTCCGACCTCTTCTCTCCTGTGGGCGGCGAAATCACCGAACGTAACGCGACTCTCGTTGAAAAACCTGAGACGGTGAACGAATCGCCGTATGAAAACGGCTGGCTACTGAAAGTAACCCTCAGCGATTCGGCCCAACTCGACAAACTGCTCACAGCCGAGCAGTACGACGAATTCCTCTCGGAAGGCAACAACTAGCGCCGCATGACACGGACAGGCTACACCTCTCCGTATAGCCCCAACACCGACGCCGACCGCGCCGCGATGCTGAAGGCCATCGGTGCCAAGTCGTTAGGAGAACTGTTCGACGACATCCCCGAGGTGCATCGCGACCCCACGTTGAACATCCGCCCGCCGACCTCCGAACTCGAACTACGCCGCGAGATCGAAGCCATGGCCCGCATGAACGCCGTCCCCGGCGACTATGCCAGCTTCCTCGGCGGAGGCGCCTACAACCACCACGTCCCTGCAGTCGTCCGGCAAATAGCCAGCCGCAGCGAGTTCATGACTGCTTACACCCCCTACCAGCCTGAGGTGTCGCAGGGCACGCTGCAAACCCACTTCGAGTTCCAATCGCTTATCTGCCAGCTCACAGGCATGGAAGTCGCCAACGCCGGCATGTACGACGGCGCTACTTCACTCGCCGAGGCCTGTCTCATGGCCTGTCGCGTCACCAAACGCGGCAAAGTCATGGTGCTGGACACTGTTTCACCCTCCTACCGCACGGTGATGAAAACCTTCGTCGAAGCGCCGCCTATCACCATCCACACCGTCGAGCCGTCGAAAGCCGAGATAACCGACGAATACGCCTGCATCGTCGTGCAGCAGCCCAGTTACTACGGCACCTTCGAGGATGTAAAGAAACTGGCCAAGGCCGCACACGACGTCGGCGCGCTGCTCGTTGTTTCGGTTGACCTGCCTTCACTCGGCATGTTCACCCCGCCCGGCGACTACGACGCCGACATCGTCACTGCCGAGGGCCAGGCCCTGGGCGTCGCGCCCACCTTCGGCGGGCCGTATGTCGGCATCTTCGCCTGCAAGCAGCAGTACATCCGCCAGATGCCCGGACGCATCGTCGGCAAGACCGTGGACACCAAAGGCCGCACAGGCTACGTGCTCACCCTCCAAACCCGTGAGCAGCACATCCGCCGCGAGCGCGCCACCTC
>JAQBWG010000079.1 GCA_027625225.1 Chloroflexota bacterium
GGCGGCGTACGTTCAGAAGACGCTGCGGGTGAACGGGGCGCCGCGGCGGGTGTCGGAGCTGATCGGGGAGTTCAACGCGGTGCTGTTCAGTCCGGCGGACATGGACCTGGTGTACGGGCCGCCTGCGATTCGGCGGCGGTATCTGGACATTTTACTTTCGCAGCAGGAGCGGGCATATCTGCGGGCGTTGCAGCGGTACGGGCGGGTGCTGACGCAGCGGAACCATATGCTGAAACGGGTGCGCGAAGGGTCGGCGCGGGTCGGCGAACTGGCGCTGTGGGACGAGAAGTTATCTATAGAAGGCGGCGTGGTGCTGGCGGCGCGACTGTCGGCGGTGGCTGCGCTGTCGGGGATGGCGTCGGCGGACTATGCGGCGCTGGCGGACGGCAAGGAGGCGATGGCGATGGAGTACGCGCCGAGCGTGGAGCTGGCGGCGGGTGCGGACGCGGAGGCGGCTGCGGCGGCGATGCGGGCGGCGATGGAAGCCGGGCGCGATAAGGAGATAGGTGCGGGGTTCACGACGGTGGGGCCGCACAGGGACGACTTCCGGCTGGTGGTGGCGGGCGCTGATGCGGCGCAGTATGCGTCGCGGGGACAGGCGCGGACGGCGGTGCTGGCGCTGCGTCTGGCGGAGGGCCGGTATCTGTCGGAACGGCGCGGGGAGCCGCCGGTGCTGCTGCTGGACGATGTGCTGTCGGAGCTGGACAAGCGGCGGCGGCGGCATGTGCTGGAGCAGGCGGCGGGGTACGAGCAGGCGTTCATCACGACGGCGGAGCTGGAGCTGCTGGACAGGGAAGGGCTGGGCGATATTACGTACTATCAGGTTAAAGACGGGAAGCTACAGAAAGAATAAAAAACGGGTGCAGGGTGCACCCTGCACCCGTTACACGGCAGTGGAAGGGTGTCGCCGAATGAGGTTGATGAAGCAGAGAAGGCAAATCCTTCGCCCTTCGACAGGCTCAGGACGAACGGGTTTGGGGCGGTTTGGTATGTTGCAAATGATGGGTGATATGCGAACGGTGAACGGATGACGCGGACGGAGCTTGAGGAGCGGGTCGAGGAGGCGGCGCTCTTGGTGTCGGAGTCGGAGTACGTGGTGGCGCTGTGCGGCGCGGGTGTGTCGGTGGAGAGCGGGGTGCCGACCTTCCGGGGGCCGGACGGCCTGTGGACGCGTCTGGGTCAGCCGAGCACGAACAGCTACCGGGAGTTCCTGGATGACCCGAAGTCGTGGTGGGAGCAGTATCTGAGCAGGAGTGCCGACCCGGCGCGGGCGGAGTTCCGGGACGCTATCGAACGGGCGGAGCCGAACGCGGGCCACGCGGCGCTGGTGGAGCTGGAGCGGGCTGGTGTTTTGCAGCATACGATCACGCAGAACGTGGACGATTTGCACAGGCGGGCAGGGTCGAGGAAGCTGACGGAGATTCACGGCAACCGGACGCTGGTACGGTGCATCGGGTGTGAGGCGCGGTGGCCACGAGAGCAGATAGCGGTGGAGGAGTATCCGCCGACGTGCGCGCAGTGCGGTGGGATGGTGAAGGCGGACTCGGTGATGTTTGGCGAGCCGATTCCGCACGGGGCGCTGGAGACGTCGCTGCTGGAGATAGAGCGGTGTGATTGCATACTGCTGGTGGGGACGTCTGCGACGGTGATGCCGAGTGCGGGGTTCCCGCGGAAGGTGGCGGAACGCGGCGGGTGCGTCATCGAAATCAACACGGAGGAGACGGGGATGACGGAGCAGGCGGATGTGGTGCTGCGGGCGAGCGCGGGAGAGGCGATGAGGATGTTGGCAAGGCGAGTTTTAGAATCAACTCGTCCTTCGACGGGCTCAGGACGAACCGGATTTGGGAGTTCTTAGTGGAGGGGTTTAAGTGGAAGGTGCGGGTGACAGGGTCGTCCGGCAAGGAGGGCGCGGTGGTGCACGTGCGGCAGCACCGGTTCGAATCGGGCAGCGCGGCGAGCTTCGACGTGGAGCATCCGGAGGTGTCGGCAGTGGAATACGCACTGGGCGCGGTCGGCGCCGATGTGGTGGCGATGTTGCGGGCGGTGTGTCGGGAGCGGCGCATCGCACTGGACGCGGTGGAGGCGACGGTGTCGGGCGAACTAGGGAGTGCGGAGACGTATCTGAACGTGGTGGACGCGAAGGGCAGCCCGGGCCTGGCGCGGGCGGAGGTGACGGTGTTCGTGAGCACGATGGCGGCGGAGCCTGAGGTGCGCGAGGCGTGGGCGGAGGCGTTGCGACGGTCGCCGCTGGCGAACACGCTGGGGGGTATCCTGAATCTGGAATTGCGCGTAGACATCTAGTACGGTAGCGACAGACACATACATACGAGGAGGCGATTCAGTGACGAAGCCAGTACGAATAGGCACGGTACTTTATAACCCGAAGGTGACGGTCATCTGGGACATCATCAAGGACTATTTCGAAGAGCAGGGTATCCCCACCGATATCGTGTACTATCCGGACTATGACCGGCAGACGGACGGGTTTGTGAAGGGCGAAATCGATGTGGCGTGGAACTCGCCGCTCGCGTGGGTGGACGCGTACCGCAGGACGAACGGGCGGTGCCGTGCCATTGCGATGAGGGACTCGGATGTGGACAGGGTGTCGTACATCATCGCGCGGAAGGACAGCGCCGTGAACAGCCTGGCCGACTTGAAGGGAAAGAGGTTCGCGACGGGAGCGCCGGATTCACCGCAGTCCACACTCATCCCCCTGGAGTTCCTGCGGGAGAACGGTATCGAGCCGGATAAGGACATACGAGTGGTCAGGGCTCCGGCGAGGGACGGATGGCAGGGCGACGATTTGGACGGAGAGTTCGGCGCGTTCAAAAAGGTGCTGGGCGGCGAGGCGGACGCGAGCGCGATATTGGACTGGATGTGGGATTTCTGGACGGCGGACGGGAAGATAGACGCCAGTCAGGTGAAAATCATCGCCAAGACGGAGACGTTCGACCATTGCGTGTTCGCGGCGCGGGAAGATTTTGATAGTGAGCTGGAGAAGAAGTGGGTGGATGTGTTGCTCTCGATGAGCTACGACAACCCTACTCATAAGCAGATGATGGACATGGAGGGGCTGAAGGAGTGGCTGCCGGGCCGGAACACGGGGTTCGGGCCGCTCACGAAAGCCACTGAAAACCAGCGGTTCTTCGAGAAGCAGCCCGCGTAATGGGCCTGCCGATGTTCCCGGTCTCGGTGGTGGGAAGCTGGCCGAGGCCTCCCGAATTGCTGCGCGCGCTGCGTCAGAAACAGCGCGGCGACCTTTCCCAGGACGAGTTCGACACGGCGGCTGACACGGCGGTGCTGGAGACGCTGCATCTGCAAACGGCGGCGGGCGTTGATGTGGTGACGGATGGGGAGCAGCGTCGCGACAATTTTTACTCTTTTGTAGCCGAAAAGCTGTCCGGTGTGCAGTTGATGTCGCTGTCGGAGATGCTGGACGTGGTGGAGGACAAGGCGGGGTTCGAGGACATTCTGGAGACGCTTGATGTGCCCGCCTATGCCATCGACAATCCGACGTGCGTCGGGCGGGTGGAACGCAAGGGGCCGCTGGCGGTGGACGAGGCCCGATTCCTGCGACAGCATACCGACAAGCCCATCAAAGTCGCGCTGCCGGGGCCGTACCTGCTCACGCGCGCGATGTTCGTCCCGGACGTGTCGAAACCTGCGTATGCCTCCAAGGAGGAGCTGGCGGAGGACGTTGTGAGGATGTTGCGGGCAGAGGTGGAGGCGCTGGCGGCGGAAGGCGTGGACTTCGTGCAACTGGACGAGCCGGTGCTGACGGAGCTGGTGTTCTCGACGGGGAAGACGCGGACGTTCATGTGCGCGGCGCTTGCCTCACGGGGCGACCCGACGGAGGAACTGGAGTTCGCGGTGTCGCTCATCAACCGTGTGATGGAGGGGATATCGGGCGTGCGGACGGGTCTACATGTGTGCCGGGGAAACTGGAGTCAGAACGAGGCGACGCTGCTGCGAGGAAGCTATCAGCCGCTGGCACCGTATCTGAACCAACTGAACGTTGACCAACTGGTGTTGGAGTATGCGACGGAACGGGCGGGGGCGGTGATGCCGTTCGAGGGAAAGGAGATCGGGCTGGGGGTAGTGAACCCGCGAACGGAAGGCATCGAGGAGCCGGAGCGCATCGTGGAAACAGTGAGTAAGGCATTGGAACTGTACCCGGCGGAGAAGGTGTGGCTGAACCCGGACTGCGGGTTCGGGACGTTCTCGGCGCGTCCGGTGAACACGGCGGAGGTCGCGGCGAAGAAGCTGGCGGTCACGGTGGAGGCGGCGCGGTCGCTTCGCGAGGGGAGGACGGCTACCGGATAGTCACCCCTGCTGTAACTGTGCTCTTAGTCGGAAGTGTCGATGAACCGAAGGAGTTTTTCGGGGACGTAGGAGGCGACGGTGACGTCGGGATAGGGGTTGTGGGGGTGGAACATGACGTCGTAGAGGCCCGAACCCAGCGGTTGCACGATGATGCCGTTGGATTCTTTGACCTCTCCCCTACTTTTCATGCTGGCGAGGCCGGTGAGGTCTACGACGACGCGGTCGCCCGACTTGTACTTCGGAGCGGGCTTGGTTTCGGTGGCGGTGTCGTTTTGAGTTTCTTCTGTCATAGCTGTTGGCAAGTGTACGGCTATGCTCGCCCTTCGACAAGCTCAGGACGAACCGAAATAGGGTCACTTAAAACCAAAGCCGACGTGTTTACAGCAACGGCTTGAGATCCTTCGCTACGCTCAGGATGACAGTGTTTGGCTACTGGGCGATGACGCCGCCGTCCACGACGAGTTCGGCGCCGGTGACGTAGGAGGACTCGTCGGAGGCGAGGTAGAGGATGGCGTTGGCAATCTCTTCGGCCCTGGCCATGCGGCCGAGGGGGACTTCCCTGATGCGGTCATCGTGGATGTCGGGGTCGGTGAACATGGACTCCGTCAAAGGGGTGATGGTGTAGCCCGGGTGGACAGAGTTCACGCGGATGTTGTCTTTGGCGTACTGGATGGCTGCGGCTTTGCTGAGGATGCGGGAGGCGCCCTTGGCGGCCTGGTAGGCGGTGACGGTGAAGCTGCCGACGATGCCGTGCATGGAGGAGACGTTGACGATGGAACCGCCGCCCTGTTTTTGCATGTGGGGGATGGCGTGCTTCATGCCGAGAAGCGGGCCCTTGGCGTGGATGTCCATCATCCTGTCCCAGGCCTGTCGGGTGGTTCCCTCGACGGGGAAGGCTGCACCGTCGGCGTCGCCGCCGCAGTTCACCAGCACGTCGATGCGGCCGTGTTTGGCGATGACGGCTTTGATGGCCTGTGTCCAGTCGGGCTCGCGGGTGACGTCGAGGTGGAGGTAGACGGTATCGAGGTTGTCTGCCTGCATCTGCTTGACGGTCTGCTTGCCTAGGGTGTCGTTGATGTCGGTGACGATTACTTTGGCGCCTTCGCGGGCGAAGAGCCAGGCGCAGGCTCCGCCGATGCCCTTGCGGCCGTCGCGGTCGCCGGTGGCGGCGCCGGTTATGAGGGCGACTTTGTTGTTTAAGCGCATCACTGGGCGATTACGCCGCCGTCGACGACCAGCTCGGAACCGGTGACATAGGAGGATTCGTCGGAGGCGAGGTAGAGGATGGCGTTGGCAATCTCGTCGGGTGTTCCCAGACGGGCGAGGGGGATGCGGGACATGACGGCTTTCATAACTTCGGGGATGGAGAAGCCGGGCTCGGTCATGGGGGTCATGACGTAGCCGGGGTGGACGGAGTTGACGCGGATATTTTCTTTGGCGTACTGGATGGCGGCGGCCTTGGTGAAGATGCGGACGGCGCCCTTGGCGGCGTGGTAGGCGGCGAGGGTGGGGCTGCCGGTGAGGCCGTGGATTGACGATATGTTGACGATGGAGCCACCGCCCTGTTTTCGCATGTGGGGGATGGCGTGCTTGGAGCCGAGGAAGGCGCCCTTGGCGTGGGTGTCCATGTGGGCGTCCCACAACTCGACCGTGGTCTCCTCGACGGTGGCGAGGATGCCGACGCCAGCGTTGTTGACGAGAACGTCGAGGCGTCCGAACTCGGCGACGGTGGCCTTCACCACGGCCTGCCAGCCGGGTTCGCTGGAGACGTCCAGTTTGACGAAGAGGGCGTTGTGGCCGTCTTCACGGAGGGCTGCGACGGAGCGTTGGCCCTCCTTCTGGTTGATGTCGGCGATAACGACCGACGCGCCCTCACGGGCGAAGAGCCAGGCGGTGGCTCCGCCGAGCCCCATCATCTCGCCGGGGACGGCGTTGGCGGCTCCGGTTATGAGGGCGACTTTTCCATCCAAACGCATGTGTTTTCTTCCTTACGAGGTTTTTGCACGGGTATTATCGTCTATTTCTGCGAATGTGTGTCGGCTTCGGTTGACACTCCCCGGTGACAGCGGGAGAATGAGCGGGATTTTCGAGCGAGGAGGGCGCGGTGCCTAGACTCGGCGTACGTTTAGAGAACGACCCCCGTTTGTCGCTGGGCGACCTGGTTGATTTGGCTCAGCTCGCGGAGCAGCGCGGGTTCGAGTTCATATGGGTTCCGGAAGGCGGCGGACGCGACGCGCTGACGCTGTTGACGACGTTTGCGCGGGCCACGTTGAACATCAAGCTGGCGACGGGCATTTTGCCGATATTCAACCGAACGCCGATGACGATGGCGATGTCGGCGGCGGGGCTGGCGATGGCGTCGGGCAACCGTTTCGTGCTGGGACTTGGCACGGGTCACAAGGGGCCGGTTGAGAGCGGGCACGGGGTGCCGTTCGGGCGTCCGGTGGGCCGGATGCGGGAGACGGTGGAGATAATCCGCAGCCTGCTGCGGGGCGATGCGGTGACGACGGACGGCAAGGACTTCAAGATGCAAAATGCACGGCTGGGGAAGGCGGCGGAGGGTGTTGAGGTGCCGGTGTACATCGCGGCGCTGGGGCCGCAGATGGTGGCGCTGACGGGTCAGATGGCGAACGGTGTGCTGCTGAACTGGACGGCGTCGGCGTACCTGCCGACGGCGGTCGAGCAGCTTCAGGACGCGGCGCAGGCGGCGGGACGAAGTGCGTCTGCGGTGGACGTGGCGGGGTATGTGCGGATGGCAGTTGGCGGCGATGAGGCGGCGGCGCGGCGGGATTTACAGAAGCAGATATCGCGATATGCGTCGCTTCCGTTCTACCGCGACTTCTTCGCAGGGAGCGGGTTCGCGAAGGAGATGCAGGCGGCGGGCGAGGCGCTTGAAGCGGGCGACGGCGAACGGGCGGCGGACTTCATCTCGCAGGAGATGCAGGACGAGGTGGCGGTGGTGGGCTCGGCGGAGCACTGTGTGGCGGAGATAGAGCGGCGGCGGTTGCTGGGACTGCGGTTGCCGGTCATCGCGCCGTACGCGGTGGGTGCGGATGTGAAAGAATCGTACGTGAGGGCCATCGAGGCGTTTCAAGGATAAGATTCATCAACTTCACTACACAAATGTGAACAAAGAGTTCCTTCACTAAGAAAGTTAGGTACGTACATGCGGAAGACAGGCAAGTTAATCGAGGAGCTAGGGCTCACTCCAGTCATCAATGCGTTGGGGCATCCGACGACTATCGGCGGAAATACACCGTCGCCGTCGGTGCAGGCGGCGATGCAGGATATCCTCACAGACTACGTGGAAATGGGCGAACTGATGGAGGCGGTGGGAGAGCGCATCGCGGAGATGCTAGGCGTGGAGGCGGCGCTGGTGACGTCAGGTGCGGCTGCGGCTCTGGCGGTGGGTGCAGCGGCGGCGATGACCGGCAACGATACGGCAAAGATGGAGCAGTTGCCGGATACGACGGGGCTGCCGAACGAGTTCGTCATCCAACGCCAGTTACGGGTCATATATGACAAGGCTATCGAGATTGCGGGCGGCAAGCTGGTGGAGGTGGGCGAAGAGGACGGGACGACGGAGGAGCACATCACGTCTGCCATAAACTCCAACACGGCAGGCATCCACTATCTGGCAGGCGGGCTGTACGACAACCCTGAGGCG
>JAQBWG010000080.1 GCA_027625225.1 Chloroflexota bacterium
AACAGGGTGGCGACGCCCTGGTAGAGCGCGGTGCCGTTCATGTTGATGGTGGTGCCGAGGGGGATGACGAACTGGGAGATAGAGGAACGGACGCCCAGCTTTTCCTCGGCGGTGCGCATGGTGATGGGCATGACGGCGGCGGAACTGGAGGTGGAGAAGGCCAGCAGTTGAACGTCGCGGACACCTCCCAGGAACCACCAAGGGGGTTTGCGATGGACGACGGTCATGATAATGGAGTAGACGACCAGAAGAATAAGCAGACCAAACAGGACGGTGCCGACGTAAACGCCCATGCCGATGATGGCATCTATGCCTATCCTGGCGGTGAGCTGGGCGAGCAGGCCGAAGACGGCAAAGGGGGCGAGCACCATGGCCCAGCGAACGATGATGAGGGTGACCTCCTGCACGGAGCCCATGAGGTCGAGGAAAGGCCGGGCGCTCTCGGGACGTATGGCGAGCAGGCCGAGTCCGAAAATGATGGAGAAGATGACGACGGCGAGTATCTCGTTGTTGACGATGGAGCCGAGTGGGTTGCTGGGCAGGATGCTGACGATGCGGTCGGGTACGGTGAGCGCGCTAACGGAGTCTTCGCTCGCGGCGGCATCTCCTTCGACGACAGGTATCTGCGCGGCGTCCACGAAGGAGCCGGGTTCGATGACCGAGGCGAGCACCAGGCCGATGACGATTGCCAGGGCGGTGGTGGCGACGAAGAAGCCGACGGTGGCAAGGCCGAGACGGCGGAGGTTGTCCATGCTCTCCCCTGCCGCGATGCCCCTGATAATGGAAGCGAACAGGAGGGGCAGGACGATCATCTGGATGACGCCGAGGAAGACACGGCCAGGAAGGGATATCCAGTTGGTGATACTCTCGGAGGTAGAGGGGGAGACCCAGCCCACGGACGGGCCGATGAGGATGCCGAACCCGATGCCCAGCACCATGCCGATAAGGACTTGCGCCCACAGCTTGGAGCTAACCAGTCCGCGCAGGCGGTGGCTCATGTGCTTGAGCGAGCGGGGGTAGATTATCTCAACCGCATGCATCTGTTCTAGGTTACGGGGGATTGGCGTTGGACGCAACGCGAGTCAGGGACGACGGCTCAGTGTTCCTCTTCCTGTTCTTCTTTGGGGGGCGATTTGCGAAGGTCGGTTGCGCCGACGTGAACGATGCCCTCTCCCCTCGTGACGTGGGGTTTTTTTGTCAGGCCGATAACGATGCCCGCGACGGGCGCACGAACTTTGGCGACGGAGGTGCCGAACACATCGGAGATGTCGCCGATGACCTGGCGGCGGGCGACGGTTCCTCCGAGTTTGGTGTTCAGCCTGAGGATGCCGCTCATGTCTGCCCTACCCCACGATGTGCGGCCGACTTCGATGGAGGGGCGGGCAACGGCGAGGTTACGAATGATATCGGAGGCGTCGAGCATGCCGAGCGCGGTCATGACTCTCAGAGTGCCCTCGGCACCTGAGGCAACGGTAGACCGCTCGAAGCGCATGGTGCCGCCGCCTTCGTAGAGCAGTATCTTCACGCCGGCCTTGAGCGCGGATGAGCGCAGGGTGCCGGACAGTCCTTCGGCGTTGAACATGACGGGGGCGGCAAAGGCTTCGGTCAGCCTGCGGGTTTCAGGGTCGTTGAGGTCGCCGCGTATCTGGGGGATGTTCACGCGCTGTTCGGCGGCGGAGTGGTAGTCGATGGCGTACTTGCACTTGGAAACCAGCTCGGTCATGACGAGGTGGGCCATGCGGGCGGCGAGCGAGCCGCGGGCGGAGCCGGGGAAGGAGCGATTGAGGTCGCGGCGGTCGGGCAGGTAACGCGATTGGTTGACGAACCCGAAGATGTTCACCACGGAGGCGACGATGAGCGTGCCCTTGAGATGGGCGGGCGTCACGGCGTCGAGGACTTCGCGGGCTATCTCGACGCCGTTGATTTCGTCGCCGTGGATGGCGGCGGTAAGCAGTAGGCTGGGGCCGGGCGCGGCGCCGTTAACGACGGTGACGGGCATGTTCATATCGGCGCCGGTGGAGAGCCGGGCGACGGGCATCTGGAACTGTTCGCGCTGACCCGGAGCGACGGTCACCCCGGCGACGGTGACGGATTTGCCCCTGGGTGTGGCAGCCTTGTTAGGACGGCGTGCTGACATTCGGTATGTTTGCTACTTAATGCCGACGACCATGGAGTCGGGGCCGATGAGATGCTCGACACGGGTGTCCTTGAATCCGGCTTCGCGCATCCATCCGGAGCAGTCGGCGCCGGTATAGTCGAAGCCGCCGGGCGTTTCGATGAGCATGTTGAGGCTCATAAGCAGACCGAAGGCGTTTTGACGCCGCTCGTCGTCTATGATGGCCTCGAAGACGATGACTGCGCCGCCCTTGGGCACGGCGTCGTAGGCTTTTTGCAAGAGCATGCGCTTCTCATCGAGGTCCCAGTCGTGAAGGATGTGTCCCATGACGATAACGTCGACTTTGGGCAACGGGTCGGTGAAGAAGCTGCCGCCAACGAACTTCAATCGGTTGGACAGCTTGAACGACTCGACATACTTTTCGAATATCGGCCCGACGGGGGGAAGGTCGAAGTTACCGCCAGTGAGGTGTTTGTGTTCGAGCGCGAGTTGGACGGCGACCGCGCCCTGAGCGCCGCCAACGTCGTAAAACGTCTTGTACTTCGCCCAGGGGAACTTTTTGGCGATGGCCATGCCCGCACCGACGCTGAGGCCTGTCATGGCCTTGAGGAACTGTTCGAGCCGGGCAGGTTCGGCATATAAGGCCTCGAAGAAGTTACCCCCGCTCTTCGCTTCGTTCTGCGGCTTGCCGGTATGCAGGCCTTCGGTGAGCGAGCCCCAGAATGGATAGAGGCGAGAGTTGCTCATTTCGAGGATGCCGCCAATGTATGAGGGTTTTTTCTTGTCTAGGAATACCCCGGTGTCAGGGGAGTTGCTGTAGCGGTCACCCTCGCGATTCAGGAAGCCGAGCGCAACGAGGGCGTCGAGGAAGTCCCGTGAGCTTCTGGGATGCAGCTTGAGTTTTTTCTCCAGGGCGGACATGGTGGCGGGGCCGGCGGCGAGGTGAGTGAACAGTTCGAGTTCAATCGCGCTAAGCAGGGTCTTGGAGGCCCAAAAGCCTGTTCCGACCTGCATAATCTTGTCCGGTGTTACCGATGTGTCCATACGAAATGCCTCCATACTGTTACAAATAGTGGCGCACGAAGCGCCGCGCAGATCGTACGCGATTGGCTGGATTGGGGCCAGTCCGAGCGGGTCGGGTTGAGGTCAGGCGCAGCGAGGGTCGTCGAGACGCCAGCGGCGGAAGGTGGAAGGCTCGTTGTCGGCGAGGGCGGCGCGGGTGGTCTTCCACATATTGTCCCAGTCGGCAGCAGAACGCAGGACGTTCTGCGGTTGTTTTTGGGAGCGGGCGATGAAGCCGGGGAAGAACGGGCGTCCGGTGGGCTCGCCGATGGGGTTGTAGCGCAGGTCGAAGCTCCAGCGAATGGCGTCACTGTTATTAGCAAGCGACGAGTGCATGGTCTTTTTGTGCATGAACAGGACATCGCCGGGGGACATGGGCAGGGGTATTTCGCCGGGGAGCACGTGCTCTTTCCGGATATGCAGGCCGTCTCGCTCCGGCGAGCGGAGACAGTGGAGGGCAAGGTCGCCCTTGTGACTCTGCGGGACAACGAGAAGGCAACCGTTTTCTACGGTGGCCTCGACGATGGGTATCCAGACGGTGAGGACGTTGGAATTCTCGGCCTCGGCAAGCCCAACACCGAGGTCCTGGTGCCAACTCGTTGTGGAGATGAGCGAGTCTTTCTCAAAAGGCTTGGCGAGCGTGCGCTGGGGCGGCTTGATGCGGATGTGCTGGATAGGGTTGGAAAGAATCTCAGGGCCGATGAACTTTTCGACGGAGTCGAGCAGGCGGGGGCTGGTAAGCAGGTTGAACACGGCGGGGCCGAAGTGGAAAGGGGTGTCGTGTTTGATGTTGGACTGCGGGAGGGCGATTTCGAGGTTCTGGATGACTTCGGAGCCGCCAATCTCAATCATGGTCTGGGTGAGGCGGTCGGAGAAGGAAAGGCCTGCGAGATTTGAGGACAGGCGGCCCTGGGTGTGCCAGGGGGCGATAAGCTGGTCAAGAAGCCGGTCATATTCTTCGAGGACGGGCTTGATGTCGAGTTCTAGGTCGAGCAGGCCAGGGGCGACGACATAGCCCTGATCGTTGAAGTGATCGAGCAGGTTGCCGGTACGGACGGCTGTGGTCACGGGCGGCCTCCTCTGTGAAGAGACGTTTGCGCAGAGTATAGCAGGACTGGCCTACTTCTTCGAGGAGGTAGTCACACGTCGGGGTGGGATTCCCTTTCCGATGACTTCGTCGTCCATGGAGACCTTTTTCAGCGCCGAAGATATGGCATTCAACTCGGTATCGGTTAACGAGGAGAACGACTCGGGCGGTTCGTAAAGGCGCTCCCTGAAGCGTTGCTGGGCTTTGAGTCCTGTACGCGTCAGGACGATAGTCTTCACCCGGCGGTCGGTGGCTAATACTTCCCGCTCGACCATACCCTCCTGTTCCAAACGGTCTACCAGCATGGTAATGAGGGATGCGTCACAGTGGAGGAATTCGGCCAGGGTGCGCATGGGCACGGGCTTGGCTGCATCGAGAATGCTCAGGAGTTTGAGGGAGCCGGGGTTGAGCTTGAGGTCGGCGGCGAGTGAAATGAAACGCTCTTGCTGGGCGAACATGGTGTGGATGAGCAAACGCCATGCATCTTTACGAAGGTCGTGAGTTGTCATACGATTTCTCCTTCCTGTCCGCCTCGCCATGTACTTACGTTATATAAATTGTACATAAACATCAATAGTTGACAAGTATCAAGCATATGACAGCATGAGTCCTGTTGTTTATTAAAGGCCGCCGCGGCCAACTGATTGAGGAGCTTAATTTTGATGGAAAAATCCCCTTCCCTACTATTCGAGCGCTGGCCGCGCTTCGCGACGCGCCATCCCTGGCGGGTGATTACCGGAGCTGTCGCGCTTATCGTTATCGTCGCGGTGATTGCCATGACGGCAGGAGGCGAGTTCTCGAACAGCTTCTCGATTCCGGGCACGGAGTCGCAGCAGGTCATTGACCTGCTGACGGAGCGGTTCCCGCAGCAGTCTGGCAGCTCGGCAACGGTGGTAATACGGACCGATACGAACTTCGACGACCCGGCGGTTAAGACGGAGGTCGAGGCACTTATCGAAGACCTGTCGGTACTACCCGACGTGGTGGGTGTGGTGTCGCCATACGGCCAACAAGGCTCGATATCGCCGGACGGGGATATCGCACGCTTCAGTGTGTTCTACGGAATACAGGCGTTCGACATTACTCCCGACAGCTACGAGTCGCTGACACACGTTCGGGAGGAGTTCGATTCGGACGCCTTCCAGGTTGAGCTGGGAGGAGAGATACCGACAGCTGGCGGACAGGAACCGCCGGGCAGCTCGGAGCTTATTGGCGTCATCGCGGCGGTCATCATTTTGCTGATAGCGTTCGGTTCGGTGATTGCGATGGGGCTTCCCATCATCACGGCGCTGGCAGGTCTGATACCAGGGTTCATGCTGATAACGATACTCTCGGCGTTCGCCGATATGCCGTCGTTCACGACGCAGTTCGGGGCAATGATTGGCATCGGTGTGGGCATCGACTATTCACTGCTTGTAGTCAACAGGTTCCGCGAGGCGATGAGCCGGGGCTACGAGCTGGACAATGCGATAGTCCTGGCCGCGTCCACGGCGGGCCGATCGGTACTGTTCGCTGGCTCGGTGGTGGTTATCGCACTGCTGGGGCTGTGGACGGTGGGTATACCGTTCGTGTCGTACCTGGGTACGGCGGCCGCAATACTGGTGGCCTGCACGGTCGTCATCGCGGTGTTTGTGCTTCCGGCGGTGCTACGACTGCTGGGGCCGCACATCAACCGGTGGACGATTCCGGGACTCACGGCGTCGAACGTCATCTCGGAAACAAGTTTTGCCATGCGATGGGCCCGCAACATTCAGCGCAGGCCCATCCTGTTCCTGCTAGGCGGTGTCGCGGTGGCGGTGCTGCTGGCGTTGCCGGTGCTTAGCCTTCGGCTCGGTTCGGCAGATGCGGGCAGCGGACCGCTGTCGTCCACGACACGGCGGGCCTACGACCTCCTGTCGGAAGGATTCGGGCCGGGATTCAACGGACCGATTCTGATTGCGGTGGGGATTGACGACCCGGCGGCGTTGGACAAGGTGAACGGGCTGCCGGACGTGATACGTGAAGTGGACAACGTGGTGGTGGTAACACCGCCGCAGTTCAACACGGAAGACCCGGCGGATGCGACGGCGGCCATCATCACGGTCATTCCGGGCACGTCGCCGCAGGACGAGAAGACAGACACGCTGGTGCACGAGCTACGCGAGCTGATGCCAACAACCATGGAAGGCAGCGGCGCGCAGGCGCTGGTGGGCGGCGCAACAGCGGCGTTCATCGATATCGCGGACAAGATAAACCGGGGTATGCCGATATTCTTCCTGGCGGTCATCGGACTGAGCATGCTTCTGCTGGCGATGGTGTTCCGCTCCGTGGTAGTGCCCATCAAGGCAGCGCTGATGATTCTGGTGTCGGTGGCGGCGGCGTTCGGTGTGCTGGTGGCGGTGTTCCAGTGGGGCTGGCTGGGCGGACTGCTGGGCGTGGACAGCACAGGGCCGATAGAGTCGTTCCTGCCGATGATGATGTTCGCGGTGCTGTTCGGGCTTTCTATGGACTACGAGGTGTTTCTGGTCACACGGATGCACGAGGAGTACCAGCGCACGAAGAATAACAGCGAGGCGGTGTCGCGCGGTCAGGCGACGACGATGCGGGTCATCCTCGCAGCGGCGGCAATCATGACTGCGGTGTTCGCCAGCTTTATCATCGTGGACGAGCGGGTCATCAAGGAGTTCGGCATCGGACTGGCAACGGCCATCTTCGTGGACGCGGTGCTGGTGAGAATGGTGCTGGTGCCTTCGATCATGCACCTGGTGGGCGACCGGACGTGGTGGTTCCCGAAGTGGCTGGACAAGCTGCTGCCTCGTTTGCACGTAGAGGCGGAGGAGGAGAAACTTTCGGGCGCACCGTCCGGAGAGACGGCGGCTGTTCCGGGGAACTAGCGAACAAACTACGCTACGAATCGAAAGAGGGCCGGTTTGATACCGGCCCTCTTTCTTTTTGAGTTAGGTCAGAGCTTGTAGTGACTCACGCAGGCCAGGGAGTGTTGCTTCGACCACACGGGTGATGGCGTGGAGCTGGTCGTCGTAGGGTCGGCCCGTCCACTCGTCCATGAAGAATTTCTTAAATTCGATAGCCAGGCAGCAGCCGCTATTCGGAAAGTTTTCGCTCACCCACTTCGACAGGTAGCCCCCGCCGAACTTGACGTTCTCGCGCACGTCGAGCTTGCGTCCGAGGAAGTCGAAGGCCGCGGCGTCTGCGTTGAAGCGGTCGACGAGCGGCCCCCACAGTTCGCGGTTCATGTTGGCGGTGCCAACGTTCACCTCGGGGTTGGCCTGGGGGTCGTCGAACGGCGCGTCGGGGCCGAGCCGGTGGTGGTTGTAGGTGTGCAGGTCGAGCACGACGAAGCGGCCATGGCGCTTTTCGGCAGCGGTGAGGATGCGGCGCATCTCGGCGTAGAAGCGGTCGTACTGGGCCAGCGAGTCGGTGACGACGCTGTCGGGCAGGTCGCTCTTCCACAGGTTCATGCCCCAGGCGTCTTCGGGCACCTGATAGACGGCCTTGTCGCGGGGACGGTTGAGGTCTACTTCGAAGCGGGAGCGCGAGGGGTTCAGGCGGGTATTGACGACGGACGTCCAAATCGAGGTGAAGGGGTCTTCCTCGCGGAGGCGTTCGGCGTCGGACAGCGCGGT
>JAQBWG010000081.1 GCA_027625225.1 Chloroflexota bacterium
CGAACCGATAGACGCCAGCCACAACAACCGAAAGTTGCGTATCTTAAACGCATCGAACGTGTGGACCCTGACGTGAATCCTCGCGGGCCGCAAAAGGCTCCGAAGCTGCGTTCGTGAATGAGGAGTGGAGGCGCTAATCCCATGTTCCAATGAACCATCATCATTCGGCGGAACATCCAAGGCAGCTTTATTCACTGCCTCCTGTTTGTCGCTCACTCAATAATCTCCATACGCGATTCTTTACCCGAAACCACGTAATCGTAAAGAGTACTGCCGTCGTAATATCGAAACAGTACTTGGTTCTTATTTCAGACTGTTAAGCCAGATTCTTCGTTCGATTTCGGCAGACACAGAATCCGCCAGAGATTCCGCGAATGGCGAGAACAATCGTTCCATTAACTTCTTCTTCGGCGCAAGGTGCTTCACCTTGCGAGGTGCTTTGGACATCTCCACCGCCACGTCTATCGCCCGGTCCAAATCCCCTAGCTCGTCAATAAGACCGAGTTCTTTCGCCTTCGGCGCCCAGAACACCTCGCCAGTAGCGATTTCACGAACCTTGTCGTCGTCCATCTTCCGCGCCTTCGCCACAATAGAAACGAAATCCTCGTACGCCTCGTCAATCAGCGCTTGCAAGCGCTTGTCCTCGCCTGGAGTCGCTTTTCTCCACAACGCACCCATATCCTTCAGCGCCCCACTCTTGTTCACCGCAACCTCGACACCCAGCTTCCCCAGGAGTTCTTCCAACACCGGACGCACCGAAATCACCCCGATTGAGCCTATCAAGGCCCCTGGCGAAGCCACCACCCGGTGCGCCGCGCAGCACAGCATGTACGCACCGGACGCACCCGTCCCGCGCACACTTGCCACCACCGGCTTCTTCTCCGCGATAGCAGCGATTTTCCGGTACAGATAATCCGAGGCCGACACCGAACCCCCAGGACTGTCTATATCCAGCACCAGCGCCTTGATACCCGAGTCCTTTTGAACCGACGCAAGCAAGTCTTCGTACACGACGGGTCGAACCCCGGCCCCTATCGTGCCGAATATCTGTATAACCCCTACCCGCTTCCGATTGATAAGCTTGACCAAGACCCCTCCGACGCATACCGATGCCCAACTCATTGTATAGATGAGTTGGGTGCAACGAAACACAAAACTGACCTATCGTTGACCGAACACCCACGCGGACATAGACTGGGTGCATGCCCAACACTTCACCTGAACCTTCACTACTCGAAGAAATTGAGCGGCGTGCTGTAGAAATGGCCCGCGGTACGGGCGACATCCTCGCCCACCACTTCGGCAAATCAATCTCCGTCGAGTATAAAGACAAAAACCAGTCCGACCCCGTTTCCGCCGCTGACCACGAATCGCAGGAATTCCTCGTCGGTGAAATCAAACGTAGCTTCCCCGACCATGACACGCTTGGTGAAGAAGACGACAAAACCAAGGATGCCGAAGGCGACAAACTACCCGACTTCGTATGGGTGCTCGACCCGCTCGACGGCACCAAAAACTTCCTCGCCGGAGTGCCCGTCTACGCCTCGTCCATCGGCGTCCTCTACCGTGGTCGCCCCGTCGCCGGTGCCATCTTCCTCCCCTGGCCCGGTGCCGCGAACGGCATCGTCATCCACGCGCGTCAAGGCGGTGGCGCATACATAAACGACGACCCCTTGCCCCAACTGGAACAAGCAGAGCCCGTCGCCAACCGTCTCGCCGCCCTCCCTGGCTGGGCCTGGCGCTCGTTCAAAGTAAAGAAAGAGATGCAAGGCAAAGTCGGTGAAATACGCGTGACCGGCAGTCTCGCCTACGAAATGGCCCTCGTCGCCACCGGAACCCTACAATACATGGTCACCACCGGTCCCATGCTCTGGGACGTCGCGGCGGGAGTAGCCATCATCCGCGAAGTCGGCGGCACTGCAGCCACCGCTCGCACACACACCCGTTTCGGAGGTTTTCAGTCCGTCGAATGGACAAAGCTAGACAGCTTCGTAGCCGATTGGAAGCCCAACGAAGTCAGCAAAAAAGACCTGCGCAAATGGTCCACGCCCATGCTCTGCGGCAGCACAGGTGTGGTGGAGGCGCTTGCCCGTAACCTCGACTTCGGCACACGCTGGAAACCCCGCTTGGGAAGACGACGACGACGCTAAACAAGCGGCCAGGGGATATCGCTGCCGGGATCAAGAACCGGATGCATCTTTTCCGTCAGCAAAAACTCCAGCCTCTGCCGTAGCGCATCCATCTCCTCATCGGACAGTAGCTCACACAGCGAGTCCGCCAGCTTTGCTCCCGTTTCCAGACTCGAACGCAATTTTTCCAGGTCAGTCAACACCGGCTGCGGAATCTCCACCCCCCAAAACTCCAGCATTACCGACCGCACCTTCACCTGCTCGTGAAACGTCAACCCGTGGTCAATGCTCCAGATGCGCCCGTCCGTCCCCAGCAAACAGTGCCCGCCCTTCCGGTCCGCGTTGTTCACCAGAAAATCGAACGCCGCGAACTTCAGAAACGTGTCCTTATGCTGCTCGGCCAGTTCGAAATACGTCATCTGAGGGTCGGCTTCGATATAGTGCTGAAACACACCCACACCGTGCGGCCCCTCGCGCACCAGCGTCAGCGGAACGTCCGGCCACCCCAGCTGACGGCTCAACAGAAACGTCGCATATTCGCGCTTATACAGCGTGCCTGGGGGAAAATCGTACAGTGGCCGCTCGCCCTTCTGCGGCTTGTAAATCGCCCGCAGATACTTGCCCTCACCGGCGTCCAGAGCCACCAGAAACGTGTAGTTTGAGCCGTACTGCATCCGGTGGCCGCCGATGACCGGCGCATCTCTGAGAAGAGGCGCAGCGTCTTCTTCGCTAAGAACGATTGGGACGCGCTCCGATTCCTGTGACTCCGCAGCCTGCTGGTCGTTCGGACTCATCGCAGACCTCGTCCGTAAAAGATAGCCTACTCGTCCGTATCCGAAAGCTTACCGTGGTGTCCGTTCACACGCGGGCACTTATGGCCTTCCGGGTCTATCGGCCCGCCGCACAGCGGACACAGCGGGCGACCCGACGAACAGATGCGTACCGCCTCCTCCGCAAACTCCTCCATCACCGTTCGTGCACTCCAAAAACGGATGACCGGCGGTTCCGCCTCGTCCGATTCCGTCTCGTGTGCGTCCACCATGAACATCGCCCGTTCGCCGTCGTGGCGAAGCGCCATTCGTCCGGCCTTGAACTCCAACCGCGTCAGCGGTGGCGCCTCATTCTCCGTCGGAGCGGCGCCCGGCGACGAATCCTCGCTCTCCAGCAGCGTCGCCGTAAGCTGATGCACTGCCAGTGCCAGTTGGAAAAGCTGTTCCTTTTCCACCCAAATCACGGCGGTACTGCTGCTGCTGTCCACCTTGATGCGGAACGTCCGCTTCCCCGGTTCCCCGATGGCCTCGGCCTCGAGCTTCGATACATCTGTGAATTCATACTTCGGTTCAGCCATAACTATCGAACCATGTTAATACACATAGTTCGGCCCTGGTATGTACGGGAACCTTTCCTCCGCATCTTTGCGGAGTGTATACCCCAGACCCGGACGGTCCGGAGCGTACACATACCCGTCCTTAATCTCGAATGGCTCCTCCATCAGTTCCCAGATGAGTGGAAGCGTCCCCTGTGACACCTCGAAGATGTGGCAGTTCGGCATCGCCATCGCAATATGGATACTCGCCGCGAACAGCACTCCCGACGACCACACGTGCGGCGCGAACCGCACCCCGTACGCATGCGCCAGCATCGCCATCCGCCGCACCTCGGTAAACCCGCCCGCCACCGCGATGTCCGGCTGCACGATGTCTATCGCCCGTTGCTGCAGCAAATCCAACACCTCGAAACGGGTCGACTCGCTCTCACCCGACGAGATGGGAATGGACGTCGCGTGCCGTACCTCGGCTTGGCCGATGTGGTTGTCCGCCGAGACCGGCTCCTCGAACCACGCGATGTCGTACTCCTCCATCCGCTTCGCCAGCCGTATCGCCGTGGATACATCGAACGACCCGTGGGCGTCCACCATCAGCTCCACGTCCGGCCCGATGCCTCGACGCGCCGCCTTGATGCGTCGAAGCGACTTCTCGAACGAAAACCCGTCCCGTCCCTCGGCCCGCATCTTCACCGCCGTGAACCCCTTCGCCGCATATCCCGCCAACTCCTTCTCCGCCTCATCACCGGGCGCCCAGCCGCCGCTGGCATACCCGCGAATCCTCGTCCGCGTCGCGCCCAGCATCTTGTACACCGGCTGTCCGGCTGCCTTGCCGTGTATGTCCCACAGCGCGATGTCCGCACCCGCGATGGCCGCCAGCGTATCGCCCCGTCGGCTGAACCCCGGCTGACTGATGCCCCGGTCAATGCTCGGCTGATACCGCGACCCGTTATACATCTTCTCCCACAGCCGCTCCGTCATCGTCGGGTCCTCGCCCACCAGCGCGGGCTTGAGTTGCGTTTCCACCACCGCCTTCAATACGCCGACGTGTCCCTGCGCACACCCGACTCCCGAAATACCCTCGTCTGTCTCGATTTGGACGATGACCGTATCCATCTTCGCCATTACGCCCAGGTCACTCCTCCACTGCCGTTCTTTCGGCACCGGAAACGACAGGAGTGTTGCTTTTACATCCGTGATTTTCATATCTGATTACCTTCCTGCATAACGCTAGTTTCGGTTCACTCGTTGCAGCTTGATGAGGGGAAGCCCCGGCCATGCCGAATACATACTGCCCTGCGAGTCCCCCCACGTTCCGTGCGCCCTGTGCAAACACCGCGCCACCAGCTTCCCGTCCGCCGTCAGCACCGACAGCCGCGGTATCTGGTCCGTCACATACACAAACCCTTCTGCATCTACATAGATATCCATCGGATGGAAGAAGTCCGGCCATATCTCCAGCAGTTCGCCGTCCAGACTGAACAACTGCAGCCGGTTATTCTCCCTGTCCGCCACCATCACACGGTCCTTCGAGTCCACCCAGATTCCGTGCGGCGTCGTGAACTCGCCCGACTTCGCCCCCGGCACACCCCACGACAGCACATACTCGCCGCTCGCCGTAAACCGGTGCACGTTCGAGTTGCCGTACCCGTCCGCGACGAAGATGTCCCCCGACGCAGACACCGCCACATCCGCCGGATGGTTGAACGGCGCCTGGAACGCTGGCCTATCGCGCTTCCCCAGACGCAACAACAGCTTCCCGTCCGTCGTGAACTTCAACACATCGTGCCCGTCCTTGTCCGTCACGAACACCTCGTCCTGCGGACTCAGATAGATGCCGTGGCCTTCCGTGATTTCGCCCTTACCCCACGACGCGAGATGATTTCCGTCCGTGTCGAATACCTGCACTGGAGGCTCGTTCCGGTCGAGCACATACACCCTGTCCTGCGAATCCACCGCTACCGCACTCGCGGCGCCTAGCGGCTGCCCATCCGGCATCCTCCCGAACGGGTTCACCACCTCCCATACATGTTTTCCGCTGCCAACGATTCGCTTCGTCATACGCCTTGTTTTAGGGGATTCGTGGGATTATAGCCAGAACTACGGACTCTGTCAGGTTCGCCCAGCACTATTTAACCGACTTGTTGATGGTCGCCGCCAGGTATCCCCCGCCGAACCCGTTATCAATATTCACCACACCAACCCCCGGCGCGCACGAGTTCATCATCGTCAGCAGCGCAGCCAGCCCCTCGAAGCTCGACCCGTACCCCACACTCGTTGGCACCGCGATGACCGGCGCCTCCACCAGTCCACCCACCACCGACGGCAACACCCCATCCATGCCCGCCACCACCACCAGCACCTTCGCGCTCTGCAACGTCTCCATATTCGCCAGCAGCCTATGCAGACCCGCCACACCCACATCGAACAACTGGCGTACTTCGCTGCCCATCGCCTCCGCCGTCACGCACGCCTCCAGCGCCACCGGCAGGTCAGCCGTTCCCGCGCACACCACCGCCACCCCCGGCTTCTTCGTGACCTTTTTCCGCCTATCCACCACAACCGTCCGCGCCGTCGGCTCAAACACCGCATCCGGCACGACAACCTTAACGGCATCGTATGCGGCAACCTCGACTCGCGTTATCAGCAACTGGTCGGAACGCCGCAGCACCGCCTCCGCCAATTTCGCCACCTGCTCCGGCGTCTTCCCTTGCCCGAAAATGACCTCCGGAAACCCCTTCCGCACACTACGGTGATGGTCCAGCTTCGCGAACCCAAGGTCTTCGAACGGCAGCGTCTTCAACTCCGCCAGCGCCTGTTCAACGCTCGCCTCGCCGCTGCCCACCTTCCGTAGCAACTCCCGCAATCGTTCCTGATCTATAGCTGACTCCTTGTTCTCGTTCTAAAATCCGCTTTGGGAAGTATATATGTCCGGCAAAATTGCATTGATACGTCCATTGGCCGGTGGTACGATGCCGCCCGTATCTCGTTCCCATCTTAGGAGGTTATCGGTTCACATGCAGATCGTAGGCTATGCCGACAAACTAAGCGTCCACCCCGGCGACAACATCAAATTCATGGTGAGCTGCCAGAAATCCGAATACGAGGCCGAACTCGTCCGGCTCATCCATGGCGATACCAACCCCGACGGCCCGGGCTACAAAGAAAAGGTCATCAAATCCCCCATAGACGGCACCTACAAAGGCAAGTCGCAAAAGCTCCGCTCCGGCTCCTACATCACCATCCCCGACGACAAAGCCCTCCACCTCTCCGGCAGCTTCACCCTCTCCGCCTTCATCTACCCCACCACGCCGTCCTGGCGCGCCCAGGGCATCCTCACCAAGTGGTCCGGCAAAAACAACACCGGTTACGGCCTTATGATCGACGAAGACGGAAGTCTCTCTCTCTGGCTCGGTGCGAAAGGCAAGGTCGCCAAAGCCTCCACCGGCGTCCCTCTCCGCAGGAAATTCTGGTACTACGTCGCCGCATCCTACGACGCCGCAACCGGCAAAGTCACCCTCTATCAGATACCCATCACCATCTGGCCGCAGGACGCCAGCCGCGCCATCGTCCAGCGCGACTTCGGCAAGGTCACCATCGCCCACAACACCGAACCCTTCATCATGGCCTCCTGGAGCGAAGGGCAAGAGGACGGCAAACAGAACATCGGCGGCCTCTACAACGGCAAAATCGAATCGCCCGCCATCTTCTCCCGCGCCATCAGCGCCGAAGAAGCCGAGCGCCTACGCCGTGGAGCATCGCCCAAAGAGATCGGCTCCGGACTCCTCGCCCATTGGGACTTCGCCCGCGACTTCTCCACCGGCAAGATCGTCAACGCCGCCGGAAAATCCCTCAACGGTGTAATGATTAACCGCCCCTGCCGCGCCATGACCGGCCACAACTGGTCCGGCGGAGAGATCAACTACAAGCACGCCCCGCAGGAATACGGCGCCATCTACTTCCACGACGACGACCTCGACGACGCCCAGTGGGACGTCGCATTCGAACTGAAAGTACCCGCCAACCTCAAGAGCGGCATCTACGCCGCCAAAGTCACCACTGACGGCGGCGAAGACTACCTGCCCTTCTTCGTTCGCCCGCCCAAGGGCACGGCCACCGCGCCCGCGCTCTTCCTCGTACCTACAAACAGCTACCTCGCCTACGCCAACATCCACGTCTTCAAGACCGTCGGCCTGGAGGAGATGGGTAAGCTGCTCACCGGCAAGCCATGGAAGTTCGAATACCCCACCACCGACGCCGACCGCTACATGCTCGACAACAAGCTCAACAGCCTGTACGACTACCACCGCGAAGGCAGCGGAGTCTCCTACTCGTCCCGTCTCCGGCCCATCCTCAACATGCGCCCCAAGTACGTCTCACCCCTGCTGG
>JAQBWG010000082.1 GCA_027625225.1 Chloroflexota bacterium
GATGCGCTCGCCGGGCAGCGCCAGGTCTTTGGAATGCGACGTTGCCACGATGCTGTGGGCGTGCACCCCGAAGATGTGCGGATACTCCAGCCCGTCGAACAGAATCTTCCGGTACGGCTCGTCGCTCACCAGCCAGATTTCCCGCCCGTACTCCCGCTCCTTGCGCTGAATGATTTGTCCGATGCGTTCCAGCGTTTCCCGGGGATATACCACCCCCGTCGGATTGTTCGGTGACCCGATGAGCACGATGCGCGTCTTCGCCGTAATGCTCCGTTCGAACGCAGCAATGTCCGGCAGGAAGCCCTTGGTGAACGGAACCACCTTGCACACCCCGCCGTGATTGTCGGCGTAGTACACGTACTCCACGAAGTACGGCGCGAACGCCACCACCTCGTCGCCCCGCTCCAGTAGCGTCTTGCACACCACGTTCAGCGCGCCGCCCGCACCGCAGGCCATCACCACCTCGCCGCCCGTGAACGGCAACCCCGTCTCCGACGCCAGCGATGCCGCCACCGCCGCCCGTGTTTCGGGATAGCCCGCGTTGGGCATATACCGGTGCGACCCGGGCGTCGGGTTCGCCGCGATGCGGCGCAGTTCCTCGTCGAACTCCGCGGGCGGGTCAATCACCGGATTGCCAAGCGACAGGTCGAACACCTTGTCTTCGCCGAGCTTCTTCTTCAGCGCGATGCCCTCTTCGAACATCTTGCGTATCCACGACCCCTGTTCCATGTGGGCCTTAATGCTTTGTGCGATTGCCACGTGTACTCCTGTGTAGTGCCGGATGCACCTGCGGACTGTACCGACGCCGCGCCTAGCTGTCAACGGCAGCCGAATATCTCAAATAAGGATATAGGGATTCTTTTGGCCGAAGACCCGACATGGGATAATAAAGGCGTTGCACTGAGCAACAGACCACGGAGCGTGAAAGATGCGCGAAGGCGTGACACCTCGGGAGAGAATAAGCGACGAAACCATTCGTCAATTGGCGGTGTACATCGCCAATAAAAAGCGCATGCGCCGGTTCCGGTCGCGCCGCACATTCTTCTTCCATCTGGGTCTGTACTTACTCTCCAATATCAGCCTGGTACTATTTAACGTCTACACCATCTACGTCTGGGAGCAGCCCGGCTGGTGGTCGCTGCTCTCGCTGGTGTTCTGGGGCCTCGGCGTTATCATCCACTACGTCATGTCCGTCGTCCTGTTCGAGGAGTGGTGGAACACCGACGACCGGGCCATCGCCAACCGTTATTACGGCTAGGAACCCGGACGCCAACCCGGCTGTTGCCTGTGCTCGAAAATGCTGTCCCGGCACACTTCTCTGGGAACCAGACACGGCCTAACGACGCGGTAAACTCGACTAACCACGTTGCCTCTTGCAGGGCTCGTTTTTCAGAAACTCTGTTCTCACTGTGGAACGATCAACCGTCCCGCCTTGACACTCCCGATGGGCTGCCATACGCTACCGTAGCCGAGGGCTCGTAGCTCAATGGTAGAGCGGTCGGCTCATAACCGACTGGTCGCAGGTTCGATCCCTGCCGAGCCCACCAAGCACTTTCCATTACAATCCTTGTCCTGGGAGTGCTATTCCCCGTATCAGAGGGTGTATGGACGTTTTAGCCGGACACAGGCCCACGTGGGCCGAGATTGACCTGGGGGCGCTGTCCCGCAATTTCCGGGTGCTGCGCAAGCACCTGGGCACGGGCGTACGCATCCTGGCCGTGGTGAAGGCGGACGCGTACGGGCACGGCGCGGTTCCGGTCGCCAGCCGTCTGGAGACGGAGGGCGTGGATGCGTTCGGAGTGGCGATGGTGGAGGAGGGCATCGAGCTGCGGGAGGCGGACATCGGCCGTCCCATCCTGGTGTTCGGGGGATGCTTTCCGGGGCAGGAGGAACTGGCGCTGCAATACGACCTGACTATTGCCGTGTCGTCGCTGGAGACGCTGGAGGCGCTCAGCGAGGCTGCGGTGGGCATGGACCGCCATGCGTACTATCAACTAAAACTGGACACGGGTATGGGACGTTTAGGCGTGTCGCCGGAGGATGCAGTGGCCTTCCTCAACGAGGCGAAGAAGCTGCCGAACATCCGGCTGGACGGCGTGCTGAGCCATCTGTCCAGCGCGGAGGAGCAGGACCAGTCGTTCACCGATTTGCAGGCCAAGCGATTCGACGAAGCAATCGCCGACATCGAGGCGGCGGGGTTCACCATACCCATCCGGCATATCGCCAACAGCGCGGCGGCGGTGCATCGCGACGACATACGGCACGACCTGGTGCGCGCGGGGCTTGTTCTGTACGGAATCACGTCCGGCTCGCGGCGGTCAGCAGTCAGCGTTGAGCCGGTGATGACGCTCAAGACGCGCATCAGCTTCCTCAAGACCGTTCCGGCGGGTACGCCCATCAGCTACGGACGCACGCATGTGACTGAAGCGGAGAGTGTCATCGCCACGCTGCCCATCGGGTACGCGGACGGAATGCAGCGGCGGCTGTCGAACAAGGGGCGGGTGTTGGTGCGGGGGCTGTCGGCGCCCATCGTGGGGTCGGTGACTATGGACTCGACGCTGATTGACGTGACGGGCATACGCGGCGCGAGGGTAGGGGACGAGGTGGTGGTTCTGGGGTCGCAGGGCGACGAGCGGGTGAGCGCGGAAGAGGTAGCCGCCGAGATGAGCACCATACCGTATGTAGTGGTGTGTTCGGTGGGTAAGCGGGTGCCGAGAGTCAACCTGGGATAGTCGGCTTATTTTCACGCACAGAACCGGTCAAAAAAAGCCCCCGATGAGAGCGCACCGGGGGCCACGAGGAGGAGCCAGTGCTATGCCATTTGGGTCCCTTTGAAAGGCGGTAAGGGATTTTGGGCACTGGCAGACCCGAATATACCACTAGATGTATAATCGTGCAACCCCCACACAAGATGTTGGTGAATTTAGGGTTCGGCCATTAATTAAATCCGGTGAACCGCTAGCTACAGGGATAAAGCAAGAGCGCCCGTCTGAATAAGACGGGCGCTCTTGTGATTAACGGGTTGTGTGGAAGCGGTGGGGGTGCTACCCCCCGGACTTCTTACAACAGTGAGTCCTATGAAGTGAGGTTGATGTCCGCGACCTCCTGGCCTGTGCAGTGAGTGGTTATCTGCGAGATTGCCTGCCTTACGGTAGAGGGGTGCTGGGAAACTGCAATCTGATTCACCAAGATTGTGAACGCTATAGTGCACAGGCTGGTGGACGTCCCTGCGGACGAAGCTGCGTCAGGGACGGTTCCAGGGGCCGGTACGGTGGTCAACAGGCATCCTTCTGCTGCCTGTGTAACCCGTAGAAGGCCGGTTACCCCACTGACATCCCAGGTTGCGTCGCCACCGGCGGAGGACGTCAGTCCCCGGCGCAGGCAGTCAGGCTCAACGTGGGTGAGGAAGCTGATGGCACGCAGGCTGGAAGGAAGCTCCGTCCATACGTCAGTCACGCCGTCGCCGTCAACGTCGGTGGTGGACGTATCGGGCCCTTTGTCCGTTTCCTTCTTTTCGCGCTCGAGCCGAAGGGCGTCGGCGCGGTCCTGGATGCGGGTAACAATCCCACGCAGGATGAGGATGCGGGCGCTGAGGGTGACGTCGGTGGTGCTGGCGCCGCGCTGAACCCTGGCGATTTCCTCCAGCGTGTTGAGAGCGAAGGCCCGCAGGGACTCGTCGTTGTCCGAGTCGCGCAGGATAGCTCCGGCTCTGTCAATCAGCTGGTCAATGCGGCTCACCCCGTCGGCGAGGTCGTCTTCGTTTATGGATTCGTCGATGATGTTGTCTTCGCCGGCGCGGGTGCCGTCGCGCTTGGCCTTAATCTCGTTGGCGCGGGCTTCGAGTCTTTGCACGGCATCGCGGAGCACCACGAGACGGGCGCGGGTGGTTACGTCGGTGGTGCTGATGTCGCGCTGGACGCGTTCGGACTCGCTGAGTATGTCGCTGGCATAGCGCCGCAACTCCTCTTCGTTATTAACCTCCCGTAGTACCACATCCACCTTTTGGATGAGCGCGTCGATGTTCTGGCGGGCGGTGTTGGTGCCGTCGCGGTTGAGGTCGCTATCGGTGCTGCGGCTGCCGCCGCTGCCCGTGCTGCCGTCGGCATTGCGATTGGTGGCCGCTTTAGCCTCGGCAATCTTTTTGCGGATGGTGTCGGCGCGGGTAGTAAGCTTGCGGGCGACTTCGCGCAGTTGTGTCTGCTGGGCCTCGGTGAGGCCGCTGCTCTCGCTGAGCAGCACGCGGACGAACTCGCGCAGGGTGTTCTCACGCTGGGTGAGGTCGCGGACGCTCTCGGCTTCGCGAAGGACGGCCTCGGCCTTCTGAATCAGTGCCTGAACACGGGACCGGGTGTCGGTGGTGTTCTCAACGACCCGTTTTACTTCGTCCTTGACGTTGGTCTCGGTCTGACGGACGAGCTCGTTGGCCTGGCGGATGAGCTCGGCGGCCTTTAATCGCAGTTCCTCGATGCGCCGTTTAACGTCCGCAACTGAGTTAGCGTCGGTGCGGTCTACGTTGCGCTCAAGGGTAGCAGCCTCTTCGAGCAGGTTGGCAGCTTGCTCACGAAGCTGTCTGGCGCGCTCGGCGGCGCTGGTGGCGTCGGAGCGGATTTCGTTCAGTTTTGCTTCCGCCTCACGGAGCACTTCCTGGGAACGCTCCTTGGCCTGGTCGAGAATCTCGCGCTTCTTCTCTTCGGCCTGGTTCAGAATCTCCGTGGCCTTTTCCCGAATCTTCTCCACGTCTACCGTGCCGTCGGCGCGGACGTTGGTGGCCGCCCGGACGGTTAGGGACACGGCCTCGTTGGTGACGGTGTTGTATACGACGTGAACCCTGGCGTTGTTCAACAGGTTTGCCAGATTGCCAAGACGTCCGTCCACGCTGATGCGGGTGGTGGAGGTGATGACGATACGCAGGCTTCGTCCGTCTTCGGTGGTGACGGCGATGGTGCGCTCTTCGGTTGAAACCGCGCTCACCGTGCCGGTAATCTCGGCAAGGCTGCTGGCGGAGAGGGCGATGGCTTCACCGGTGCGCAGGTTGTAGGCAGCCTTGGCGTTCATGTTGACGCGAAGCTGGCTCAGTCGGGCGACCTGGCCGTTCAAGATGACCTCGGTCGCGTTGGTTACATTAAGTTCGACGGCCCTGCCGTTCTCGTTGGTAATGACGACGACACCGGCGCTGGCAGCGATGCGGGAGATGGTGCCGTAGACGGTGCTATGCACCTGCACTTGGATGTGGGTGGCGACGTTGCCCAGTGCGCTGCCGCTGCTGGCGGGGATGTAGGCGACGCGTATCTGGTCGCCGACCTTGATGTCGTTGTGGTCGGCAGGCAGGTCGCCGATGGCAATCCGGGTTTCGACGGTGACGTGGAGGACAAGTTCGCGTCCTTCGGACGTGCGCATGACCAGGTCGTCGGTGGCGGGGCTGTTCCTCAGTACTTCGCCGAACGCGGTCTGCTGACGCGGGGTGTCGTTGTCGTTAACAAGAGTGACTTCGAGGACGAGGGCTTCGCTTGTCGCGGCGTTGTAGCTGCCCTGTATCCTGGCGCCCTCACGGAGGCTGGACAGCGCGGCGACGCGGCCGTTGATGTGGATGCGGGTCTTTTCGGTGATGAGCAGTTTGATTTCGTTGCCGTCGGCAGAGGCGACGGTGATGACGTGCTCGTCACGGAAGATGCCGGTGAGCGTGCCCTCGATGCGGGCGATGGTGCTGGCGCCGATGGCGGTGGCGTTCAGCGTGCGTATCTGGTAGACGACCTTGACGTTCATGCCGAGACTAAGGTCGGCGGGAACGCCCTGTTCGCCGTTTATCTCGATACGGGTTTCCCTGGTGAGGTTCAACTGCAGGTTCTGGTTGTTGTTGGTCTGTATGACGATGACGCTGCCGGAGTCGGTCATCCGCACGATGTTACCCGCGGCCGATGCCTCGGTTACGGCGTGCAGCTGAAGTGCGATGTTGACCTCGCCCCGTACCGCGTACTCGACACGCATGCCGTCGCCGACCTGGATGTCGGCAAGGGTGCCGCGTCCGCTGCCCACCCGTATGACGGTGTTGGCGTTCACGGTGAGCAGGAGTTCCGACTTGCGGTCGGTGGTCACGAGAAGCTGCCCGTCGTCGGCGGAGATGCGCGCGACGGTGCCGTTGGCGGTACGCGCGGCGATGCGGGCCTGGGCTTGCTCTTCCTCTTCCTGGGTGTCGGCGAGGGCCTGAAGCACGCGAACGTGGTTCTCTTCGATGTTTCCAAGGGCCACGCGCACGCGGGCCTTGTCCTCATCCGATAGCCTGTCAATAACTTCGGCCAGGACATTGAGCTGGCGCTTCATGTTCTCTTCGAGCTGGGCCTTCAACTTGGCAAGGCGCTCTTCCTGCTGACGGTGTGTGTGTTCACTGTCAGCATTGTCTACAGTGCCTTGCTCGTCGCGCTCTCCGCGCACTTTCTCGGTGTGGCGCTGGAGGCGCTCGACGATGCTCTGGATCTGTACCTGGACGCTGGCGCGCAGTTCGGACGAGTCGCCGCTGCGGACGCCGACGAACTTGACGGTCTGGCCGACGATGGCGTCGCCGGGGGCTACGCTCAGGGTCACTTCAACGCGGTTACCGTCTTCGTCCTCGGCCACCACGGTGGTGCCGTTTACCTCGACCACGGTGAGGGTGAGGTGGACGCGCGTGGGGGCGCTGGAGATGACCTGGAGTTTGCGGGCGGTAAGTACGCCGCCGTCGTCAATCACCACGGCGGCGATGCGGTTGCCGACGATGATGTCTACAAGGGAAGGGGAGTCGGAGTTGGCGATGCGGAACTGGGTGTCCGCGTTGATGACGATGTCAACAGCGTTGCCTTCCTTTGTCTCTACGGTCAGCGAGAAGTCGCTGACGACGGTTACCGTACCGAAGATGCCGCGCGTTTGCGTGACCGCTTCCTGTGCCGGCTCGGCGGCCAGGGCAGTGCTCACGCCGATGAGGGCTATGAGTACTGCCAGCATGCTTGCTACTGCTAATTTGCTGTTCCTGGTCAGAATTCCAATCATGATGCTCTCCTCTGTCTTGTTGCGGAGGGTTGGCCCCGCTTTCACAACTAGAAACGCGGGGTTCCGGATAGTGTCAGGTTGCTCAGGGCAAATAGATGACCGTGAGTACGGTGGATGCTTCGTTGCCGGCGAAGTCGCTGGCGATGATTTCGATGGTGTTGGGGCCTTCAACAAGGGTGATGGCCGCGAAGAACTCGCCGTCCTCATCCACCTCGGCTTCGATGTCGTTCACGGTGACTACCGCGTCGGGCAGGGTGATGCCGACGACGACCAGTTCCGCCTCGGTTACTACGCTTTCGTCGTCGGGCGAGAGCACTTCTAATAAGGAGGCCTCTCCGCCAACCACGATGGGCGTGTCGGTGGGCAACGGGGCGAGTGTAGCCGTGGCCTGGGTTATGGCCGTTGGCGTTGTGTTCGTGGCCTGTGTCGGCTGGGATGTGGACGATGAATCGGTACACGCGATTGCACCGATGAGCAGTAGCGCTGTGAGCGCCAAAAATAAACGACCCATGAAGGTCACCTCCTGAATACAGTTACGATTATCTAGAACGACCAGTTCCCCATAGTGTCAGGAAATCGTTGACAAACGGCGAGGAAACCGGATGGAAGGTCGTTAAAAGGGGAAGGAAGCTACCCGCGGGAGCGGTGGGCGATGTTGCGTTCGTCCTGATTCCACCATTCGTCAAACAATATTACGGACGTTACGTAGTGGATAATGA
>JAQBWG010000083.1 GCA_027625225.1 Chloroflexota bacterium
CGAAGACGCCGGAAAAACTCCTGCGGGTGAAGATAGACCCAGCATTGGGACTTCAACCGTATCAAGGTCGGAAGATTGCATACTTCCTGAACCTAGAAGGTGAACAGGTACGGGCGGCATCAAAGTTAGTGTCCAGTTTGTATCAAGTATTTACCGAGAACGACGCGACACTGGTGGAAATCAATCCGTTGGTAGTCACCAAAAGCGGTCAGGTTTTGGCGGTGGATGCGAAGCTGAACTTGGAAGACGATGCGTTCTTCCGTCATCCTTCGCTGAAAGAATTGCATGACCCGGAGCAGGAAGATGCAATTGAGGTACGGGCACGCGAAGCCGGACTTAGCTATGTACAGCTCGACGGGAATGTGGGCTGCATGGTGAACGGCGCCGGTCTGGCGATGGCGACGATGGACGTAACCGTTGCTGCCGGAGCAAAGCCGGCGAACTTCCTGGACGTTGGCGGTGGTGCGGACGAGGCGAAAGTCGCCGAAGCGACACGCATCTTGCTGCAATCGGACGGAGTGGATGCCATCCTGGTCAACATCTTCGGAGGCATCCTGCGGTGCGACGTTGTGGCGCGTGGCCTGATGATGGGCGCGGAATCGTCCGGGCGCAATTTGCTCCCGATGGTGGTACGGATGCTGGGTACGAACGCTGAAGAGGGCCGCAAGCTCTTGCAGGAGTCAAACCTGGATGTGACGCTGGTTAACAATATGGGCGAGGCTGCCGCAGCCGTGAAGAAGTTGGTCTAACGTATTTGACTACTATTGAGTATCGAGGTGATTGGTCTTGAGCATTCTGGTTGGTAAAGAAACACGTCTGCTGGTACAGGGAATCACGGGTCGTGAGGGCAGCTATCACACGGCGCGGTGCAAAGAGTACGGCACCAATATTGTGGCCGGTGTGACGCCTGGACGCGGCGGGACTAAGTTTGATGACGACATCATGGTCTACAGCACCGTCGAACATGCGGTGAAGGAGACTGGAGCGAACACATCGCTGGTGTTTGTACCCCCGGCGTTTGCGGCTGATGCCATCGCCGAGTCGGTGGATGCGGGCATCCAGGTGGTCATCTGCATCACCGAGGGCGTGCCGGTGCTGGACGCTGTCAAAGTGGTGAACTACGCACGCCAGCAAGGCGTTCGATTGGTGGGGCCGAACTGTCCCGGGCTTATTTCCCCCGCCGACAAATGTAAAGTGGGCATCATGCCCGGTCATATTCACAAGGGCGGCCGTATCGGTGTGGTCTCGCGCAGTGGGACGTTGAGCTATGAAGCCGTGGGACAGCTCACCGAGCTGGGTATCGGTCAGTCATCGGTAGTAGGCATCGGCGGTGACCCGGTCAGCGGAACGGACTTCGTAGATGTGTTGGAACGCTTTCAGAAAGACGACGAAACGGATGCGGTGGTGTTGATCGGGGAAATCGGTGGCACCAAGGAACAAGAGGCGGCAGAGTACATCAAGGGGCACTTCAAAAAGCCGGTGATCGCACTCATCGTCGGACAGAGCGCACCTCCGGGACGTCGTATGGGCCATGCCGGGGCAATCGTGACCGGTAAGGCAGCGAAGGCGGACGAGAAGGTAAATGCCTTGCGGGCCGCCGGTGCGGCAATCATCCCGTCGCCAGGCGATATCGGCAAAACGGCACAGGAAGTGTTCGGCAAAAAGTAACGATTCAAATTGGACTTTCTTGAAGGACGACGACATGGTTGGGGGTCAGGAACAACAAGAGAGCACGAGCCAGCGTCCTGACATGACGGCCTTTCTCAACGGGCGGTTTATGCCGCAGTCCCAGGCTATTGAAGAGATGAAACAGGACGGCGTTCAGTCCACGGGCGGGTTTTACGACAACGAACGAACGTTTGCAGGAAAGATTTTCCGTCTGGAAGACCATTTACATCGCCTGTACAACGGCCTCGACTACACCAAGATTGACCCGGGCATGACCCTGCCTCAAATGGCCGACACCACGATGAAGGTGCTGGAAGCCAACGTGGAGTACTTGGGGCCGCAAGAAGAATTTCTGGTCACCCAAATCGTGAGCCCTCGTCCGAATGCTGCTCCGGATGAAAAGGCGAACGTGGTTATTTATTGCCAGTTTCTTGAGACGGCTCACTTTGCTCTTCACTACACAGAAGGCATTCGTCTGGTCACTCCGGCGACTTATGGCATACCGACCCAGAATCAGAAGCCCGGGAAGGGTCCTGTAACGATGCAGTTGATGATGAACGCTGAGGGAAACATCACGGAATGCCAGGGCGGGAACTTCATATTTGTGCGTGGTGGGCGGATACAGTTACCGAATCGGCGCAATGTCCTCCCCGGAGTGAGCATGAAAACAGTGCTGGAATTGGCTGGCGAACTGGATATTCCGATTGATGAAGGCGACTATGTCCCCGGAGATGTGTACGAAGCGACAGAGGCTTTGGTAACCAGCACCCGGTTTTGCATGGCCCCGGTAGTATCGCTGAATGGACTGGGCATAGGAACAGGACTAAGAGGCCCCATCATCAAAAAACTGTTCGGACTCTGGAAAGAAATGGTTGGGCTCGACTTTGTACGACAGGCAGTCAGCCGGACTGAAACCCACGGCCCAATCAGCTAACGCGTCCGCGTGGGGTCGAAGCGGGCTCCTTCGAAGATGGTTTTGGCTGACAGCCCGACAAGACTGGTTGGTTCTACGCCACCATGTTTCTCCAAGTACGTTTCGACTATCTGATAGCCGTATTTGTACCCTGTCCACGTAGGGATACGGTCGCTGTCCCCAAAGAGCATTCGCCGGATTTCATTCATATCGGACACTTCGAGGCGGCGGCGTATACGAGGCCATAGGCGTTCTGATTGCTCAGGTGTAAAGGCATCCGTCCAGGGAGGGAGGACATCGGTGCACATGTTGGTGGCGAAATGGTCGGCGATTCCCTCGGTAACCATAGCGTCCACTAGTGTTTCGGCTGTCTGGGTTTTCGTATACATGAGTTTGCCTCCTTGCGGAGAGCGTGGGAAGAGAAGGTTGCGTACGAGGTGGGCATATTCGTGTGCGACGGTGTAAGCAAGCCACGTCTGCCAGTTATCAGCTGGCCACAGGAACACGACCATGGCCTGCGAACCGAGACTGAATCCGATAACGCCGTTCATTTGCTTGACCAATACCCTACTCTCACCATCACCGGGGAATAAAAATACCCGTGCGCTGAGGTCGGGCCTGGAGAGTACTTTGGCGCATCGGGCAAGCGTTTCATCCACGATAGCCTTCGGATCTCGAGCGTCAATCTCGGCAAGCGCGGTTAACAGGGCTTCAGGCTCAGGGTCTCCGAACTGTGCGATAACAGAACGTTCACCCAGATGAGAAATGGAGGGGTGCAGCATGGACAGCAGACTGCGAACATACTCGCGCAGGCCCTTCTCCATCGAACTTACGGCATCGTCATAAGATTGATTACGCGCCTTGCGGGCCAGAGTGCTGACTACCCGATATGCGGGGATGACAGTGATTCCCATGGTGCTCCTTCAGGGGTGTCGAATTCTGCGTTCGTAATTCATCATCTCAGAAATTGACATTGCGAGCAGCGACCGTGCTATACTTCGGCAGTCCCAGAAACAAGCGATAGGATTGTGACGCGCGCGCTTGGAACACAGCCACACATCGTATTGGATGGAAGCGGCAACTGTGATGCTGCTAGGTAAACTCCCCTCTCGAAACCTCTCCACCTCTCGAATTCCTTTTAGCTGTTCGCTATATGACTAAATTCATCTTCGTGACCGGTGGCGTTGTTAGTTCGATAGGCAAAGGAATCAGTGTAGCCGCAATCGGGCGCATCTTAAAAAGCCGCGGCGTGACTCTGTCGGCGATGAAGCTCGACCCCTATCTCAACGTAGACCCGGGAACGATGTCGCCTTACCAGCACGGTGAAGTGTTCGTAACTGACGATGGTTCGGAAACAGACCTCGACCTCGGCCATTACGAACGCTTTATAGACACGAGCATGAGTAAGTCGTCCAATATCACCGCCGGGCAAATTTACAGCGAAGTGATTGCCAAGGAGCGTCGAGGCGAATTCCTTGGAGGAACCATTCAGGCGATTCCCCACGTAACCGATGCAATCAAAGAGCGGATGCACACCGTTGCCGAGCAAACGAAAGCGCAGGTGGTTGTGGTCGAAGTCGGCGGAACGGTCGGCGACATTGAAGGCCTGCCCTTTTTGGAAGCAATCAGGCAAATGCGCAACGAGGTCGGCCGGGATGACGTCTTCTATGTACACGTTACCCTACTCCCTCACATCGCCTCGACAGGTGAGCTGAAAACCAAGCCGACCCAACACAGCGTTCGAGAGTTGCGAGGCATTGGAATTCAGCCCGACGCCATCATTTGTCGTAGTGACCATCCAGTTGACGATGACATCAAGAAAAAGATTTCCGTGTTTTGCGATGTGCCGCTTCCCGGTGTTGTTGCTCTTCCCACTGTAGACACCGTCTACGAAGTGCCGCTCATACTGGAAGAAGAAGGCTTGGGCGACTTGATGGTAGATGCGCTTGGACTTTCCGCAGCAAGCCGCGATATGGCCGATTGGCGGAAGATGGTTGAGATAATCAAAACCCCGAAGAAAACGTTGCCCATCGCAGTCGTTGGCAAATATGTGGATTTACATGACTCCTATATCTCGGTCAAAGAGGCACTGCTACACGCGGGCCTGGCACACGGTAGGGACCTCGAAGTAGTTTGGGTTCCATCCGAACAGGTTGAAGAGGAAGGGCCGGAAGAATTTCTAGAGTCGGTAAGTGGCATTGTTGTCCCTGGCGGGTTCGGGCCTCGGGGCGTAGAAGGGATGATTCAGACCGTCAAATATGCGCGGGAATACCAGGTGCCGTACCTGGGATTGTGTTTGGGAATGCAGGTCATGGTGATTGAAGCGGCACGGGACCTGTTGAACAAACCAAAGGCTAACTCGACCGAATTCGATCCGGATAGCCCTGACCCCGTTATTGACATCATGCACGATCAACGGAACATCACGGACAAAGGCGGGACGATGCGCCTGGGCTTGTATCCGTGTCAGCTCGTCAAAGGGTCTAAGGCGGCTAACGCATACGGAAAGCCGCTGGTTCAAGAACGGCATCGACACCGATTCGAAGTCAATAATACCTACCGGGAGCAATTAGAATCGGTAGGTATCTGGCCCACCGGTCTATCTCCTGATGGAAGACTGGTAGAAATCATGGAATATGCAGGGGATAACTTCATGCTAGGTTCCCAGTTCCATCCCGAATTCCTCTCTCGCCCTAATCGCCCGCACCCGCTGTTTCATGAATTTATGCGTGCCGCGAAGCGAACGTTGCGTGAGGGAGGGCAGCATGTAATGCCCTTCGAAGAGTTGAACTCGCAAGCACCATAGGAACTGATGTATGCTGCAGAACGTTATTACCTGCGTAGGGGCAAGTAATTCTATTGCTCGCCTTGATTTGGTATGCTAAGGTGGTTACGACGCACTTGACGCGTCTCCTCCACGAAATAACCGCAGGTTATGTACGTGGTTCTCTTCCTAAGACACTAGTGATGACTCCAATCCTTAGCTAATCCAAGAATACTTGTATGAAGGATTGTAACGAAAATTCCTCATCGCTAGGTAGCTTTCCAACAAATCTGGAGCTATAGATTAGGCATACGTTGAATGCGGTCAAGTATTGTTCCTAAATGCGTATAACCCATGTGAATGGCTACAACAGGGCTTGTACCCATCGTTTAACGACATACAAGGTCGATTTCATACATAACGCTTCAAAGACGACCATTGGATGATTACAGCAACACCGGATTCCGGTTTGCGATTAGCCTTGGAGGATACATAAGGTGGACACAGAACTTACAGTAGATCTCTCGGAGATTCAAAAGCTTCCGGAAGACGAGTTACGACGATTAGCTCAAGAGTTGAATGTTCCTGAAAATGGAACTGTGCTAAAAAAGCACGAACTCCTTTCCAAGATACTCCAGTCCTATTCCGAAAGAAACGGCTCGATTCAAGCCAAAGGAATCCTATCCATTATGAATGACGGATATGGGTTCCTCAGAAACAACGGCGGACAACAAGGCTCCGGTGATGTGTATGTATCGCAATCGCAGATAAGGCGATTCGGCCTGCGCACCGGCGACGAAGTAGGGGGGCAGGTACGCCCCCCCAAAGACGGAGAGCGGTACTTCGGGCTTGTCAGGGTCGAACTGGTGAATGGTCTCGAAGCAGACACATCTCGCAAACGTCCTAATTTCGAAGACCTGACCCCTGTATTTCCAGATAAGCTCATCAAGCTGGAAATAGACCGAAACGGCGTTGCCAACCGAATGATTGATATGGTGGCGCCCATTGGTCGCGGCCAGCGGGGAATGATAGTTTCTCCCCCTAAAGCCGGTAAGACAACACTCTTGAAGCAAATCGCAAACGGGGTCGCTACCAACTGCCCGGACATTCGGTTGATGATTGCTTTGATTGGAGAGCGACCCGAAGAAGTTACGGACATGAAGCGTTCTGTAAACGGAGAGGTATATGCCTCTACGTTCGATGAACCCGTGGAAGATCATTGCCGTGTGGCGGAACTGGTATTGGAGCGTGCAAAGCGTCAGGTAGAAGCAGGCCAAGACGTGTGCATACTGTTGGACAGCATCACGCGCCTCACCCGGGCGTATAACCTGGCCGTTCCAACCAGTGGCCGGACGTTGTCCGGAGGCATTGACCCCGTGGCTCTATACCCGCCCAAACGATTCTTTGGAGCCGCACGTAACACCGAAGAAGGCGGCAGCCTCACGATAATAGCTGCGTGCCTGGTGGACACCGGAAGCCGTATGGACGACGTCATATACGAGGAATTCAAGGGCACCGGCAACATGGAAGTACATCTGGATCGAAAGCTGGCGGAGCGGCGCGTGTTTCCTGCTTTGGACATTACGCGAAGCGGTACCCGCCGTGAAGAATTGCTCATTGACGAGGCCACACTCAAGCAGGTTTGGCTGCTTCGCCGCATGGTTACCATGGTGACCTCCGATTCCATGAATAATAGCGAGGCAACCGAAAAAGTGCTGGAGCGATTAAAGAAAACTAAAAACAATGCAGAATTTCTTACAACATTGGGCAAAGATGCGTGATGTGCCTTTTCTAGTTTCTGAAGGGCGAAACAGGGAGAAAACTTATTGACAAGGGTGTATTGCTGCTCTATAGTTGCGCGGTGCATGAAATCCCAGAGGGGTGTGGACGTACCGTGGGGAAATGGTATTCCTCTCGAAGCCACGCCTTTTACACCTTGACAAAGGAAAAGGGCATAGTGTACAAATCTAAGCTAGTGCTGTCTGAGGACAAAAGGGAACAATTTAAGTCCGAAGACAGTTTTAAAGTTTTAAGGTGAGTTTGGGCGCGTGGTGCGCCCATTGTTTGTCGGATAACCAAATTAACGAGGTCGAGCTAAGTCAATATAGAGTTTCCGCTTTAATAAAAGAGGAAACCAGGAATTAAGGGGGTAGGCAGTGAATAGTAAACAGAGATTGGCAATTATCTTGAGCGCCCTAGCAGCACTGGTGGCGCTTTTGGTCGTTCTGCCTGTCTTCGGGGCCGATGCAACATCGCGGTTCCCGAATCAGACAGACACCACACAGGTGGTGACCTGGGTCAGGCAGGACGGAACCCTGATGGTCGAAATCACAGACTCGGACTATAACGTTGGTGCGGCCACTAACCACGTCGTGTGGGTAACGTGC
>JAQBWG010000084.1 GCA_027625225.1 Chloroflexota bacterium
TCGCGTACCACTTCAGCTAGAGTGTCACCTATTGCGACACTGGGAAGTCCCAGCATTACTGCTGCCGCCCTGTTCATCAACACAACCACGTGCTTGCTATCCACCACCAAAACACCGTCAGTCATAGTCTCCAACACCGCCGCCATCCGACCGCGTTCTTGGTCCAAATCTCCAACCATACTTCGGATTCTGGAAGCCATCTGGTTGAACGCCTCAGCCATCTCCCGGGACTCATCGTTTCCCACAGGTGTCACCCGATGATCGAGGTCGCCTTTTGCGAGAAGACGCGCCCCGCCCGTCACCATCCGGACCGACTCCGATACCCGATGCCCCACGTAATAACCTAACGTAATCGAAAGCACAGCCACCACCACCGCAGCAATGCCTACCGTTGCAATGATTCTATTCACACTCGCCCGCACTTCCGAGGTAGGCGCCGTCACCCGCACGATTCCTACCAGGACACCGTTGCTATGCACTGGCACCGCCACAAACCGGAACTCCTCACCACTTTCAGGGTCTAACCGCGCCTCCTTCCCAATCGGAAGGCCGTCCAAAACGTCTTGAATCTCACCTCTGAGCAATGGACTTGCTGCACCGCTTGCTGCCTGTCGGGAATCTGCCAGAACCAGCGCATCGGCATCCATTACCGTCACGCGTGCATCTGCAGCCGTGGATAGCCGGGTCACAATCGAAGAAAGCGTAGCCTTATCAACCGTTTCTGAGGAAAGAGTAGACTCTACCGCATCACCGATAAGCGTAGCCTCTTGAGCGAGACGGTTCTCAAGGCCCTCGATAAAACGGTCTTCGATGAAGTTGATGAGATAAGCGCTTACCGCGCCCATCGTAATAAAGATGAGCACCGTATAGGCGATAGCGATGCGCCATTGGAGGGAACGAGGAAATCTCATGTGCATGGATGGTAGCCTATCCTAAACCCGAAAAGCCTGCTACATATCTACTACACTCCGGTTATCCTTCGAACCGGTAGCCCACTCCGCGAATGGTCACGATGCGCATAGGATTTGAAGGATGGGGCTCAATCTTCTCTCGCAGCCACCGAATGTGAACATCAACCGTCCGGCTGTCGCCGATGTAATCGTGTCCCCAAAGCCGTTCCAGAATCTGGTCGCGGGTAAGTGCTCGACCCTTGTTTGACATGAGCAAACTGAGCAGTTCGAACTCGCGCGGCTTCATCTCTAGAGTCGCGTTGTTGAGCCGCGCTATATGACTGCTGGTATCCACTTCGAGATTTCCGGCTGAATACACTGCACCCGCACCGTCATCGCGTGGGGTTGTCGGCGCACTGGCTCTGCGGAGTAGCGCACGCACCCGCGCCATAAGCTCACGCATACTGAACGGCTTGCTGACATAATCATCGGCGCCTAACTCCAGCCCGACCACCCTGTCCACCTCTTGTGTCTTTGCCGTTAGCATCAGCACGGGAACTGAGGACTGCCTGCGTATCATGCGACACACTTCTAGGCCGTCCATCTTGGGAAGCATCACATCCAGAACCACCACATCCGGTTTGCCTGTTCGGGCGAGTTCCAAGCCCTGCTCTCCGTCGGTAGCGGTGAGTACCGTGAACCCCTCTCGCTGCAGGTTGTACTTCACAGCTTCGAGAAGATTGACCTCATCCTCCACGACCAGAACCGTCTGCGGCATCGAAGTTCACTCCTTTACTCATAGCGCAACGCGGCGGCGGGTGCGATGTTCGAGGCCTGCTGAGCTGGCAAAACCGTCGTAACCAGTGAGAACAAATACGCACCGACGCCGATAAGCGCCAGCTTCAGCCAGGGGACTACGAGCTTAATCTCAGGCTCGTCCGTTCGGATATCGGCCATCACATTCACCCCGACCAGTAATCCTAGTCCGAGCCCCAGCCCGATGCCCATGATGCCGATGAACGACGATTCCGACAGGAACGTCGCCCGAATCATGCCGCGCGAAAAGCCGATAGCCCGCAGCACGCCGATTTGATGACGTCGCTCTACCACAGCACGGGCACTGATAACCCCCAGAGCCACGATGCCTACCACAAGGCCCAGCAGCATAAATGCAATCAGAAGATTAAAAATACCTCGCTGTGCCGAAAGGTTTGCTTCAACCGCCTCGGCGATGTCAAATGTTTCAACGTTGTACTCGAAAAATGCTGCCTTTACTCGATTCTCAGCGTTAACAGTTCCCGGTTCGACATTGAGGAAAATCGTCGTAATCTGGGCAGTGCGGTCCAGAGAAGCCTCGAACACGCGACTGGACGTGTAAAGGCCGTTGGCCATCGCTCCACCCTGTGAAGCGAACTCGTCCAAGACTCCAATCACAGTCAGAGTATACGTTTGACCGCTGTTCAAATCCTTAACCTGAACCTCTACTGGCTCCATAATTGCATTCTCGAGGAAAAGCCCCTCAGCATTGAGCCGCAAACGACTGCTGGACTCGTCGAATGCAAAATCATTGCGCGCTGGCAGCATGAACGCGTTCGCAATCGCCAACCCCGGATTGTCGCGAAGGGCTTGCCATAAGCGATCCGCGTCCACCTCCCCGTTAACCGTGTACTCCTCAGTAGCTAGCGTAAGCCCAAAGTCGTTCGATGCGATGAAATTGTCATCAACTCCGCTAATAGTCACACCCTTGAACTCTTCGGAATCCGACTCGGTAAGCCGCCCTTCCGATTGGAACACCGTTCGGAGCGACCCCACTGATGGTGCGCCGTTCACACGGGTCACGAAATCCAAGTCTGGATTCGCCGTTACCGTCGCACCGAGGTCCTCGATCGGATTTAGGCCGCCCGCCACGAATCCCACAATCTGGTAGCCACCGCCAAGCCGGGCCTGGTCGTCGAACAACTGGGTAAAGCCTTCCACCAGGATAATCATCACCGTTACCGATAGCACTACAACCGCGAACATCACCATCGAGAGGCCGGTACGGAAGCCGAATCGCAGAGGATAGGCAACCGCCGAACGTATGATGGGCGTCCAGCTGCGTACGCGTCCTATTGTTCCCACGACTACCGCTATCACTGGTCTGGAGTTATTGACAATCACGAACACCGCGCCGATGACTATGAGGAAGCTGGAAATGAAGAAGATGGAAATATCCTGATTCCAATCGTCTCTAATCTCGTTATAGATACTGGGAGGCAACAACCAGTACGCTACCAGCAGAACACCGATAAACGTGAGTGACCAGCGTTGCTCGACCCCGAAGCGGCGCGACATCATACCAAGGCCGAAGAAGATGAGCGAAGCGCCGACACCAAACGCCGACAACTGTGACGAATCGTACCCGAGGAACAGAATCAACACACCTAGCACAGTCAGGACGATGCCGACAATCAGTGTGCGAATGCCAGCTTTCGTCGGCTGCACATCCGGGATATCCCGAATCGCCTTTACGATGTTCAGATTGCTCACCCGCCACGATGAGAATGCAACCGTCAGAAGCGTAAGAATAGTTCCGGCCAGGAAAGCCACCAGTATGCTGATAGGTTCAACATGGGCGGTCAGCGAAAAATCCCCCGCGGCTGGAACGTCGGAGAACAACGCAGAGGCTACCTTCACGAGGATGAAGCCCAGTCCCATTCCCAGAATCGCCCCCACAACCGCGGAACCAATTCCATACATCGCCCCTTCGGCCATGAACATGCGCACCAAATGCCTGCGCTGCATGCCCACCGCGCGGGACATTCCCATTTCTCCCTTTCGTTCTGCTGCCAGCATAGAGAATATGAGGAATATGAGAAGTAGGCCGACACCTATTGAGAAGAGACCGAACGTTGTGAATATCGAAACGAATATACTCCCAATCTCGTTCGCCTCGTCGACTACATTTTGCTTAAGCGGTACAAACTCCAGGCCCGCATCGGTTATTGCCGGTAACTCACCGTGACGTTCAAGAAGCGTATCGCTAAGCTCGACTCCGTCCGTCGGGCCGCCCCGGTTCGAGATGAGGATGCGTGAGAGCAGCCCTTCCTTGTCCAGTACTTCTTGTACACGGGCAAGCGGCATGATGAGCACAAGCCTTGTATCGAAGTCCTTGAAGTACCACCCGTCCACGACCTCCTTCACAGTCAGGGTCGTCGGACCGCCCGGTCCAAGTATGGCCTGGATTTGGTCTCCTGGCTTCGCGCCGATAGCATCGGCGCCTCTCTGATTGATGTAGACCTCATTGAGACCCAAAGAGTCCAGTTTTATCAAAGCTCCTGTGCTGTCGCGAAGTGTTTCCAGTTGACTTGCTCGCGCCGGGTCCACGCCCGTAATGAGCGAATTTACCTCGAATAGATTGGCTGCCGGATTGCCAACCGCAATTTGTTCGAACAGTAACGGCACCACAGCGTCAATGTCCGGGTCGGCGTCAAGACTGGGCGCGATGGTAGCGAATAAAGATTCGGGGAACTCGGCGGGAACCGCCGTACCCTCCCAAACGTCCGACTCATCGTCTACACGTATTACTTCATCCAGAGACCTAAGCGAATCGGTAGCCGTTTTCTTGATGGAATAAGCGAGCGAGTCACCCGTCGTAAACGCGCTGGCGATGATTGCCGTCGCCAGCATCAGCCCGAAGATGATGAGGCTGGTTCGCGCCGGACGTCGAATCACGTTCCGCGCCGCCATCTTCACCAGAATGAAGTGCTTGGCAACGATGAACGCCAGAAAGGCCGCGATGAACGCAAAAATTACTAACAGGACTAACGTGATTGTGGTTAAAGGAACCCCGAAAAGCTCGTCCATCTGCTAGCCTGCCGCCGCCGTGGCCTTGCGTCCGTCGTCAACCACCACCCCGTCTTGCATCCGCACGATGCGGTGCGCGCGGGCAGCCACCTCGTCCGAATGGGTCACAATGATGAACGTCTGGCGGTTCTCTTTGTTCAGTTTGGTCAGCAAGTCCATAATTTCCCCTGAGTTCTCGCTGTCCAGATTGCCTGTCGGCTCGTCGCCCCACACGATTTCCGGCTCGTTCACCAGCGCACGGGCAATCGTTACCCGCTGCTGCTGGCCGCCCGATAGCTCCGATGGATAGTGTCTTTCCCGTTCGCTCAACCCCACCAGGTCAAGGGCAGCCATCGCCTTGTCGCGCGCCGTGTTTGCGTCCGTTCCGGACACCAGCAAGGGAAGCTCGACGTTCCCCCGCGCGGTCAACACTGGCAGCAGGTTGTACGCCTGGAAGATGTACCCCATGCTCGTCGCCCGGTACCGTGTCTTTTGGTTGTCAGAAAGCGTTGCCAGGTCGGTTCCCGCGATGCTGATTACCCCTTCGTCAATATCGTCCAGGCCCGAGAGGCAGTTGAGAAGCGTGGTCTTCCCACAACCGCTCGGCCCCATGATGGCTACCATCTCACCTTCTTCCACAGCGAGGTTGACTCCCTGAAGAGCAGGGACCTTCAACTTTCCGGTGTCATATATCTTGTGAATGCCTTCGGCAAATATTATTGAGGAATAAACCGTCATAGATCGATGCGCCTCCAGTATCATGGGAACAAAATAGTGTTAAAAACAGTAAGATTTAACCGATTTGTGAAATATTTTACCAGGACTTTGTTAACAACGGGTTAAATGGACTGATCACAGCGGGAGTGTCGCCTCCAACCCCTCGTCCAGTTCTACACCCAGCGTGTGGATGCACCGACTGAGCATTGAGTAGTATCCTACCAGCACCACAAAGTCCACCGTTTGTCGGGTCCCCAGCAAGTGCTCGATGGCCTGGAACGTCCGGTCCGTCAGCACCCCGCTCTTCACCATCTCCTTCGCCGCCTGCACGAATACACCCTCCTTCGCGGGAAGCCCCATCGGCGCCTTCCCGCTGCGTATCGCATCGATAACCTCGTCGCGCACGCCCACGCTCCGCGCCACCGGCTCATGCTGCGACCACTCGTACTGGTTGTTCATCTCCCGTGCCGTCGCCAGAATCGCCGTTTCCCGAATCGCCCCATCCACCGGGCACTTGTACCGCAGGTACTCGCCGACCGCCGCTACCACCTCCGTCGCCTCAGGGCTGTTCATCAGCGCCTTGAACACGTTCGGAATTGTCCCTCGTGTGGACGCTATCCTGTCGTAGATAGGCTGCTGACTCTCCGGTAAATCCTCTCTGGAAACATACGGTACTCTCGCCATCGAAATACTCCTTTTATTAACTCAAACCTTCGCGCTCTTTCGTCTCCGCAGTCACCCGCTCCGTCAATTCTTTCAGACGCGTACTCACCGAAGTAGGGTAGGGCGTCGGGTTTTTCAAAGCCTTGTGCCTCTCCGGCAGCCGCGCGAACTCCTCCCGGAACCGCTCCCGCAACTCGTCCAGTCCCGGCTCCTGACGCACCCGCCGCCCGTTCTCCATCACCACCTCTAGTAGCGGTCGCGTACTCTCCGGCGCGGCCTCGTCCGCTGTCCCGACCACATCTCCCGCGAGCACTCCGTCCGCGTCCGTCTTTCTGAACACCTGCTTCGCCCCCGGCAGCGACCGCTTGCCCGCGCTCAGTTTCATCACCGGACGCCCCTCGTACGCCACCAGCTTGTACGCGCAATCCAGCGCCGGCGCATCCGCCGACACCCCCACCTTCGTACCCACACCGAACCCGTCTATCGGCGCACCCGACGACACCAGCGCGTCAATGGAAAACTCGTCCAGCCCGCCGCTCGCGAACACCTGCACCTCGCCGAGTCCCGCCTCGTCCAGCATCCGTCGTGCCGTCCTCGCCAGCTGGCCCAGGTCGCCGCTGTCCAGACGCACCGCGTTCAGACGCTGCACCCGTTTCTTCATCCCCAACCCGATTTTGACCGCGTTCCGCAGCCCGTTCTCCGTTGAGTACGTGTCCACCAGCAGCGTCGTCCTGTCCGGAAACGTCTCTGCGTACGCCCGGAAGGCCTCTTCCTCCGTGGGAAAGCTCTCTACGAACGAGTGAGCCATCGTCCCGAAAAGCGGAATACCGTACCGCGCGCCCGGCTGCACATTGCTCGTCCCCGCGAACCCCGCCAGATAGCTCGCCCGCGCTAGCGCCTCCGCCGCGTCCGTCCCCTGCGTCCGCCGCGCCCCGAAATCCACCACCGTCTTCCCCTGCGCCGCGTGGACAACCCTCGACGCTTTCGTGGTCAGCAGCGAATGCACGTGTATCTGGTTCAGCAGGAACGTCTCAACGATTTGTGCTTGGATGACGGGCGCCGTCACTTCCAGCACCGGCGACTCCGGCCCGCACACCGTGCCTTCCGGCACCGCCCGCACCTCGCCCTCGAATCGTAGCTCTGCCAGGAAGCGTAAAAACCCGCGGTCAAATATTGAAAGGTTGTCCAGCGCGATGATGTCCTCGTCCGTAAACTCGAAAGCCTCCAGGAAATCGAGTACATCAGTCAGACCCGCCGCTACGTAGTACCCGCGATTCTCTGGGAGGTCGCGGAACATCAGACTGAACGTCGCCGTCCCCGTCCGGACGCTGCGCCAGTACGCCTGCGCCATCGTCAACTCGTACAGGTCGGTGAACGTCGCGGGCGAAAGCTCCGTGCGGCGCATCTCAGATGTGATTCGTCACGCCTTCGGGCGCGTCTGCTGCACCTTACTCAGCATCTCCGGCGGCAGCGGGAACACCCAGCCTCGGTTCATGATGATTGCCTTCGCCATCGAAGGAGGGATAGTGACGATGATTTCCGGCTCGATAGAAAACCGCCCGTCGAATCCTGCCAGCGCGCT
>JAQBWG010000085.1 GCA_027625225.1 Chloroflexota bacterium
TTTCCGGTGGGCAAACCCGTCAACCTGGGCAACGAACGCCTCATTATCAACCCCGGCGGTGTAGGGCAACCCCGCGACGGCGATCCGAGAGCCAGCTTTGCCATCTACGACGATGCGCAAAAGACAATCACTCACCTGCGTGCCGAATACGACGTTGCCAAGACCCAGAAAAAGATACTCGCGAACGGACTCCCAAAGGTGTTGGCCGACCGACTGGAGTTCGGCCGCTAGTCCCTAGTAGTCCTCGTCGTCCTCGTAATCGTCGTCATCATGGTCGTGCGAATGTTCGTCGTGGCTGTGTGCCGACTGCGGCACCAGCGCTATCGAGCGGTCTCGTCCCTTGGTCTTCGGCTTGGGAAGATTGACGATGGCCGTCTTCGTTGCCTTCAATTCTTTGGTCGCCTTGGCGTCTGTCGCGATGGCCGCCGCGCCGATGTTCCGCAGCGTCTCCAAATCGCCCTGCGTCAGCGATGCCGGTGCCTCCATGATGAGGAACTTATCGATATAACTGCGGGTCTTGAGCAGGGCCAGCAGGCTTTTCATAGTCACCGGGAACAGGTCTTTGTGCGGACGGAAAAATATCCCGTCCATTGGCAATTCATGGATGGCGCGTGCATCGTCCTCGTCGAGGTCTGGGCCCAGCGTCACGAATATGCCGATGTCCTCGTCGTTCAACACCGCTGCAGGTGTGGTGCCGATGTCCAGCACCGCGAAATCGCCGCCCAGCTTCTTCAGCGCCGCCGTCTGGTCTTCTGTGATGGATGGGATGCGAACGCCCCACACTTTGTCCTTCAAAGCAGTCGCAACCTTTTCTACCGTGGCCTTCGTCCACGAGCTCAACTCAACCACATAGGCGTCGATACTGTCTCCGGACGTTGCCGTCTTCTTCGATAACTCCGCAGGGGTACCGCGGCCGATAATCATCAGCGCGGGATTCGCCGCGTCCTTCTTGCTCGCCGAACCGAACCCCAGCGGGGCCGCGGTCTGCTGTCCGACCTTTTCCAACTTGTCCGTCAGTTTACTCATCTAGACCTCAAATAGTGGGATTTCACGGATAGCGGACAGACATCGAAGCCTGGCGTCCCCGTGGTTTTTTAAACATCCACGAATTGTAACAGGCAATTCCGCTTGCGAAGCGACCGCATCCCCTTTAATCTGATTGTTAGCCAGATTTTTATACACGTCTTGGAAAAGGTCACATCTGTACGGTGTGCCGGGAGCGCCAGCATGAGATACGTAGAGCACGACGGAGAGGCACTGAAATACATAACCATCGAGCCCAACGGCTATAGAGATGGTGAAAGCTACCCCATGGTGGTCTTCCTGCACGGTTTCGGGTCCGATATGGACGATGTTGCGCGGCTGACCACCCGCATTGACACCAACGGCTATATCTATGCCTGCCCCAACGCGCCTATCTCTATGTCCATGAACGGCGACATCGGTTACGCTTGGGCGCCACTCGGTGGCGATGGGTCTCGCGAGGCTCAGGACCACGCCGAGGTGTTGCTGCACGAGTTCTACGAAGAAGCCTTCGGTGAATATAGCATCGCCCCCGGGCAGGCCGTACTGGTCGGATTTTCACAGGGTGGCATGATGGCCCTTCGCACCGGTCTGACAGCTCCGGAGACGTTCCGTGGCGTGGCCATGTTAAGTTCAAAGGTTCCCGACCCCGACGACCTGCGTACCCTCCTGCCCGGCAACAAATCCCAGTCTGTCTTCGTTGCCCACGGTAGTGCTGACATGGTTATCCCGGTTATCGAAGCCCATCGCTCCGTCGAGTTCCTTACCAGGGAAGGCTACGACCCCGTCTACAAAGAATATCTGATGGAACACGAAGTCAACCCGTCCGTTGCCCACGACCTCGCCGACTGGATGCACAAAGTGCTGCCGCCCGGCGGCGTCCGGCGCCCTCTCGCCTCCCGCCGACGTTGACCGTTCGGCGCCGTTGTTCTACCATCGGCGCCTATGAAACCAAACCGTATAGTCACCGCTCTTAAAGAAGGCCGCAAGGCCTCTGGCTGCATCCTCATGTTCCCCTCCACCGACCTGGTGGACTTGGCTGGTATTGCTGGCTTTGAATTCATCCACCTCGACGGTGAGCACGGCAGCTTTTCCCCTGAATCGCTCGACGCCATGTGCCGGGCTGCCGAGGCGGCAGGACTTAGCGTCACCGCACGAACGCCCGGCCTAGACCCCGCTATAATCAACCTCTATCTCGACCGCGGTGTGCAGGGCATTATCGGCCCCCACATCGAGACCGCCGAAGAAGCGAAGGCCCTTGTCGACGCGTGCCGCTTCGGCCCCGACGGCGACCGCAGTTGGGGCGGAGGTCGCGCAACCTTCTACAACGACCCTGCGTCCATAAAAGACGAACACGGCAGCCGCCTTCACATCATGAAGCAGGCCAACGACAACATGCTGGTCATCGCCCAGTTGGAAACCATTAAAGGCTTCAGCAACATCGAGTCTATCCTGAAGGTCAAGGGCATCGACGGCTTCACCCACGGCCCCAACGACCTGGCCCAGTCCATGGGGCTTCCCGGCCAGCCCGAGCACCCCACTGTCATTGAGGCCATAGGTGACGCCAACAGGCGTATTCACGCCGGTGGCGGTAAGATGTGGGGAGACCTGACCGATACCACTTACGCACACCAGCTCTTTTTGAGTGCATCCCGGGTCTTCCTTAAGAACCTGAAACAGGAAGCCAAGGGCAAAATGGGAGGATATTGATGACAACCATGAAAGCCGCCCTTTACCAGGGCGACCGAAAACTAAAAGTGCGGGACATCCCCAAGCCGGCGCTCGGCCCCGGTCAAGTGACCGTCAAAGTGCGCGCCGAGGGCGTCTGCGGCTCCGACCTGCTCCTGTGGTGGGACAAGAAAGAGCCGGAAGAAAGGCCCGCAGGCCACGAAGTCTCCGGCGAAATCGTCGAGGTCGGCAAGGGCGTCAGCAAAGATCGCATCGGCGAGCACGTCGCCATCGACATCCTTGGCATGGGCCTCAACTGCAACGTCTGCTGGTACTGCCGTCAGGGCCAGACCATCCACTGCACCAACAAAAAGCCCGACACCGGTGGCGGCTACGCTGAATACATCGTCCGCAACTCCTCCGGCTGCTTCACCATCCCAAAGAGCCTTTCCTGGGAAGAGTGCGGGCTTGCTGAGCCTCTCGCCGTCTCCGTCCACGCCGTGCGACGCGGACGCATGAAGCCCGGCGAAACCGTGCTCGTGCTCGGCGCGGGCAACATCGGCCTCACCTCAGTCGCCGCCGCCCGGGCCATGGGCGCGGGCAAGGTCATCGTCACCGCGCGCCATCCGCATCAGGCCGACATGGCGAAGAAGGTCGGCGCCGACGTCGTCCTGCCCGACAAAGGCAAAGAGCTTGAAGACGGCATCGCCGACGCCACCGACGGCCGCGGTGCTGACGTCATCCTTGAATCGGTCGGCGGCCGCACCGACGCCACCATCCAGCAGTCCATCAAGTTCGCCCGCAAGCAGGGTCGCATCGTCATCCTCGGAGGTTTTTGGGTGCCCATCACCGTAGACTGGCTCCAGCCCCTCATGAAAGAGCACTCCATCATCTTCTCGTCCTGCTACGGCGTACTCGACGCCCGCGACGACTTCGAGGTCGCCATCGACCTCATGGCCGACAAACGCGTCAATATCAAGCCCATGGTCACCCACAAGTTCGGCCTCGACGACATCCAGAAAGCCGTCGACACCGCCTACGACAAAACCAGCGGCTCCATCAAAGTCCAGATACATATGTCATGATGGACGCAAAGGGTTCTGCCCATTTGGGGATGTCAAGAAGGGGCGCGCGCCTTCTTGCAGGGTGCAGGGACAGCGTCCCTGTCGGGGCCTGGGGTGTCCCCAGACTATTTTTTATTCCCCTCTCCCTCAGGGAGAGGGGCTAGGGGAGAGGGAGAAAACACAATGGCTACCATGAAAGCCGCCCTTTGGGACGGCAAAAAGATGCAACTCAAACAACTCGAGCGGCCCGAGCCGGGCCCCGGTGACGCCGTCGTGAAGCTGCGCTCAAGCGGCATCTGCGGCTCCGACCTGCTCATCTACTACGACAAGAAAACCCCAGAGACCATCCCCGCCGGGCACGAACTAGCAGGCGAAATCGTCGCCGTCGGCCCCGGTGTGGACAAGAAGCGGGTAGGGGAACGTGTTGCCCTCGACAACATCGGCGCCGGACGCGGCTGCATGCAGTGCTGGTACTGCCGCACCGGCCAGTACTTCCTCTGCGACAAGCCCGAAGAAGACCGCGGCGGTGGCTTTGCCGAATACACCGTCGTGCGCGCCGCCGGATGCTTCCCCATGCACGACAACCTCTCCTGGGAAGAGGGCGCGCTCACCGAGCCGCTCGCCGTCGCCGTCCACGCCGTTCGCCGTGGCGAGCTGACCGGCGGTGAGACCGTCGCCGTCCTCGGCTCAGGTACCATCGGCCTCAACTGCATCGCTGCCGCGCGTGCCCTCGGCGCGGGCAAAATCATCGCAACCGCGCGACACCCGCAGCAGGTCGAGATGGCCAGGAAGCTCGGCGCTGACGCAGCCGTCTCGTCGGAAGGCACCGTGCTCAAAGAAGCCCTCGCAGACATCACCGACGGACGCGGCGCCGACCTCACCATCGAGGCCGTCGGCGGACGCAGCGACGACGTGCTCAAGCAGGCCATCGACGTCACCCGCCAGCAGGGCCGCATCTCCACCACCGGCAACTTCTGGCGGCCCGTGCAGGTCGACTGGTTCCAGGCCCTGCTCAAGGAGCAGTCGTGGATTTGGGCGGCGGTCTACGGCATCCTCGACGGACGCCACGACTACGAAATCGCCCTCGACCTCATGGCCTCGGGCCGTGCCAACATGAAGCAGATCGTGACGCACACCGTGGGGCTGGACGACATCCAGAAGGGCGTCGAGATTTCCTACAACAAAAAGCAGACCGGCGCAATCAAAGTCCAGGTCCTGCAGTAAGACTACCTGTCACGCTGAAGAACAGCGAAACATCTAGGGTGGGGCCGTAACCCGCTCGTCCTGAGCCTGTCGAAGGACGCCGGGTTAAGACGAAGGCTTCTCTTTCGAATCGCCCTGTGACGGCTGCTCATCACCCGCAGCCGCCCGCTGTTGCTCCATGGACGCCCGTATCCGCTCCTCAATCCACTTCTTCACCGCGTCCAGACTGCGCGGCGCCACGTAGAACACCTGCACATCCTTTGGGAACGTAATCTGATGGTGCTCCACCACGAACAGCGCGCCCACCTCGCCCTCTTGTAGCGTCTCGTCAATGCGCTTGCCCATGTGCTCGTACCGCGCCTTCAACGCCTCGTCGTACCCCTCGAACGCCATCTTCCGCACCTTCTCGCTCACCAGCCCCGACGCGATGCACCGCTGCCAGTCCGTGCCCACCTCCAGCGCCGTCCGGTCTTCCACCGCCTCCAGTGTTGCCGTCGAGCGGCACAGCGTCTCGATGAACGAACTGCCCTGGGGATTGATGGTACCCACCACCTGCATACCCACCTCGTCGTTCGAAAACACGCTCTCGTGATACACGTGCTTCACCCGACCCAGCGACCGCTCCAGGTTCCCCACCTGGTCGCGTACCTCCGACCAGTACTGCGTGAGCAGCTTGGAGATGTCGTCCGGAGGATCAGGCACCGTATAGAACGTCGGGACGAACAGCAGCTTGCGTTTCGATTCGTACTGCCCCGCGTCGGGCTTCGGCATCTGGATGATGGGTTGCTGCGTCATAGGGCGCGCTCCGTGGATGAAAATATTTTAGAGCCTTCATCATACCCAAACAGGCTTCGCAGTTACCACATATCATAGCCTCTTGACAAATAGGAATATATCTTCCTATAATCTTGGCCATGCGTAGAAAACCTGGACTTCTCGTCCCTCTTGAAATCTCGATACTCGAAGCCTCGCTCATTCTTCGCAGCAGGGGAGCCGCCGAGTTTCACGGCTTCCTGATTGCCAAAGAGGTGAAGAAACAGGAGGCCGCGCGACGTCTTACCGCCCACGGCACACTGTACAAGGCGCTCGATAGGCTGGAAAAGGCCGGTCTGCTCGAAAGCCGTTGGGAAGACCCCGGAATCGCGGCTCAGGAACATCGCCCCCGCCGCAGGCTCTACCAAACTACAACCGCTGGCGAGAAAGCCCTCGCTCAAGCCCTTGCGTCACAACCTGACGGACAACCGCAGCTTCGACCTCGGAGGACAAACGTATGAACACCTTTTTACTTAGGTTCGCCTTGGCTCTCGTTCGTTCTTGGACGCGCCTCTACACCGCCGGACTCGCCCCAACTCTTCGCCATGCCAGGCGCGCCGAGATTGACTGCGACCTGTGGGAGCACGAGCGAGAAGCCTTCGATTCCGGTGTCCGTACACGGGTGGCGTTCGACATCTTCTTCCGATGGCTGTTAGGCGCCCCCGACGACCTCGCCTGGCGCTGGGCATCTGCCGGTCAACTGACTATTTGGCGAAAGACTGTACCGGTCATTCTAGGTGGCCTCACAATCTGCGTCGCTGGAATGGCCTTCGCTGCCATGGTGATAGACAACATTCAGTACATGCAGGAGTCGAAGCACATCATCCCCGGCGACGTACTCATGGCCCTTTCAATAACATTGGCTGCTACAGGCTTTGGATTCATTCTCATAGGCTTCGGCATTATGAAAAGAGTACCCGGTTTCGCCAGCCTTCTCGTCGTCACCGGCTCAGTAACTGTAGGGATACTCTTCTTCTGGCTCATTGCCCCGCTGGTGGCCGCCGTCGCTCTGTCGGCGTATGGCCTTTACAAGGCTGGTCGCATTCGCAAGCAGCGTGATGTAAGCGTAGTTTAACCCCTACTCCCCCGCCTCGATAGCGTCGTTTAGCGCCGCCACGATGCGCCGCACCCGGAACTCGTCGTCCGACGTCACCGCCTGCACCTCGCCCGCCTCCGTCGTAATGAACACTGCGTGCACCGGTTTCATAATTAACAGCCAGAACCCGCCGCCACCCAGCATAAGGACGCCTATCGCAATCAGGAACGGTATCCGTATTGAAACACCCAGCAACAGCACCAGTATTCCGATGCCGCCCACACCCCACGCCCAGCCCGAGTTCAGCGTCACCTTCTTCATGCGCACCGACGTGATGGCGTCAACCTGATACGTCGTCCCTTGGGACACGAACCGGTGCTGCGTCACCAGCACTCCCTCGTCGTCGAAAAACAGCCGCTCCGTCTTTCCCGAGCCGTTGTGGTGGCCGTTGGACTTCGGCCCCGTCTCCGCGTTCACTTCATCCCCGAACATACCGCTATTGTACCGCTTCATCCTTGCCACCTCACCGTCCGAATTTGCAACTCGCCATTCTCTACAAAGACTGTCATTCTGGAGCGAAGCGAAGAATCTTGGGTGGGGACGTCAGCCTCACCGTCCGCTCAAACACACCTGTCGTACGCGGCATCCTCATGCCGATAAACACCTTCCGGGAGCACTCAATTGGGTGCAGACTCAGCCTGCCGGGGGTCTGGGGGTGTCCCCCGGAGTAATCACTTATTTCCCACAAGGTGTTTTCCCAACCACTCGTCAATCCGCTCCTCCAGCATCGGGTCAATTGGCTCCCTCACCAGCTTCTTGTAGCTGCCGATGCTCGGCTTGCCTGGCTCCCGCCGCAGAATGTGGTT